>JBIIHZ010000039.1:0-9284 GCA_044235265.1 Candidatus Sericytochromatia bacterium | reverse complement strand
CCCGCATGCGCCAGGACACTCACGGGACGAACAGGCGGACCATCGTATCGAAGGGCTGGCCGCCGGCGCTGGCGCCCCCGACGATATACACCTGATTTCCGCCGGTCCGCACCACCATCGGCCGGTGGCGCGCCGAGAGGAGGGCCGCGCCGGTTTCCTGGAAGGGCGACCGGGAGCCGGCCCTGCGGGCCACCAGCTGTCCGGGGCCCGACAGCAGGAACTCGAGGTTCTTGTAGCGGAAGAACGTGACGTCTCCGGCAACGAACTCCTCGGGGACACCCTCGAGATCCACGATCTGTGGATTCCCGAGCTGTCCACCCGACACGGTCATCTCGAGCATCTTGCGCGGATCATTCGCGACCAGCATCCGGACCTGTGCTCCCTCGGGCAGCACGCCCTCGTTCGAGAGTTCGGGGCTGTCGAGGTCGATGAGCGGACCGGCCACCGGTACCGGCAGGTTGTCGGCACGGTCGATGGACGTCACCGACTTGACGGTCGTTCCAGCCAGGGTGCTGACCTCGACGGTGGCAAGCGGTTGCCCCGAGGAGTCGAGTCCGCCAAGGACGTACAGGCGATCGGCCGTACGAATCACCGTCGGGTGACTGCGGGCGACCGCCAGCTTCACGCTGGATTTGCGAAGGGTACTCGTCGGGGTGGCGCCCCCGAGAGACGTCGTGTAGACGTCGGAAATCGCACTGCTCGACCTGTCCTGGAACCCTCCCAGGCTGTAGAGCGTGGTCCCCAGGATGGCGAGCCCCTGACCGCTGATCGGGACCCCCGTGTACAGGTGCACGGCGGGGGAGGTCAGCACCGAGCCGTCGATCAGCCAGGACTCGCCGGCAGGAGCGGTGGGATAACCCGCACCGCCCATGACATGAACACGGTTCTGGTAGTGAACGAGAACCCCGCCCACGCGGGCTTTCTGGAGTTTCGGATAGGCGTTGGGTGCCGCCGGGCTCTCGATGAAGCTCACCACGGGCAAGGGCGTCTCGGTGGGTGCTGCACTCGGGGTCGGTGTGGCCGCAGGCGAAGCCGATTCCACGGGCGACGGCGTGGCCACCGGAGCAGACGTCGCGTCGGCGGATGGCGTGGCCGCGGGCGAAGATGGCGTGACCACAGGCGAAGACGGCGTGACCACGGGCGAAGACGAGGCAGCAGGAGTCGGAGCCACCGCAGAGGAAGGTGATGCCACCGGGGAAGGCGTGGCACCATCTCCCGGGCCGGAGCCCCCTCCACCGGAAGGCACCGGAGACGGCCCACCAGCCGGCTCAGGGCGGGCCTCCAGGACGGGAACGATGGCAGGGTGCTTGACCAGCGGCTCGATGGACTGCTGGAAGGCCTCATGGGTATCCCGGTCGTCCGGACCGTCCAGGACCGCATCCGTGTCGGGCTCCAGGGCCACGCATGCAGCCACCAGCTCACGGAACTTCGCCTCGCCCGGAACGGTCCGGGAACCGGACTGCTTCCAGACAGAAGTGGCGAGATGGGTGTCAGGTGTGACGGAGAAGCGCTCGGCGGGATCGGCGCCCCGGGACAGCAGGCGCGTCATGGTGAGCCGGTGACGGCCGTCATCGGACCGGAGTTCGACCCGGATCTCGACATCGAGCCCCGCAGGGACCTCCAGCTTGAACCAGCCGTGGGCATCCGTCTTGACGGGCGCCCCCTGGCGGGGCCTGTCGGAACCGATTTCGACCCAGGTCACGGTGGCGCCTTCGAGCACCCCCCAAGCCGGATCCGCCTGGCCCTCGCGCAGCGCCTGGGTCGAGAACGGAGCCCGGGTGGTGAGCGGGGCGACGGTGCGCAACGGAGCCACCGTACGCAGAGGGGCCACGGTCCGCAGAGGGGCCACGGTCCGCAGGGCATCGATGGGAGCCACGGCAGCCCCCTGGAACACCTGATGTCCCAGCTGAGTCGGCTGCAGTTCCTGGCTCCGGAAGCCCCCTTCGGTTTTCACGACCATCTTCACGGAAGTGGTGGGAGCCACGGAGGGCAACTGACACGCGACGAGCCCCAGCAAGCTGGCCCACGAGACGAACAGATGCGTACGACGTCTCATCGAGGAGCTCTCCATTCACTCACGCGTCACCTCGACCCGAGGCCATCCCGGAGCATCTACCAGCAAACGTCCGGTTCGTGACGTCTGTACCCTGGTTATACCCAGCTCCCTCACGGATTCTTCACGAATTGAGCAGAAAACGTCCGCCTGTTTCTTGCGCAGAGCGGTTTGACAGGGGGCGAATCGAAGCGGTCCAATGATCGCATGGGCGTTGCTGTCACCGTGAAAAGTTGCCTCGTGGCCCTGCTGCTGCTGGCCATGGCCCTGTGGCAGTGCCCCTGTCCGTGCCCTTCTGATGGCCTGACGCCTGGTCAGGCATCGGGGGTCTGCGAGCACCTCGACTGCTCGTGTCACGTCGCGGCCGAAACCGCCCGCCACATGTGCTCGGATCCGGATGACGCCCTTACGCCTTCGCGCAAGGCCCACACGACGCCCCCCCATCTCCTGCCGCCGGTTCTGCTGGCGGCTCCCGTGAACCTTCGGCATCTCTGGATCGGTCCGTCCACGACCCGCCCCGGCCTCCTTCCGTTGGCCAGTTCCCGGGCCGCCGCGCCCCCGATCCCACCTCCGCGCGCCTGAACACCGGTATCGGTTGTCGCACCCTCCTCGCACCGGGTACCCGGCGAGTGGGGTCGTTCACTCGTGGAGAGTTCACCTTCATGCGCACGCTTGCACGGATCGGGTTTCTCATCGGACTCCTGATCGCCTCATCCCCTGCGCTGGCCTGCGACCCGTGCGGTTGCGGCCTCCCCGGTAACGGGATCGAGATCGCGGCTCCGGGTGTGGGCAGTCTGCGTCAGGCCCAGCCTGGCTCCTGGCTCCTCACGACGGGCCTCGGTCTGCGAGACGTCTCGGGGAGCTTCAACGACCGGGGCGCCTGGTCGCCCCGGCCGGCGGGCAGCCGGCTCTGGACCTGGCAGGCCCAGTCCAGCCTCACATGGTTCCCCACTGCGGACTGGACCGTGGGACTGCAGATCCCCGTGGCGTTCAACGACCTCGACAGGGCCCAGTGGGGCGGTCAGGGTTCGATCAGACCGGTCGATGCCCAGGACCTCGAAGAGATGGGGCAAACCAGCCCGTCGCCGCGCCAGATGGGAGGCGGTCTGGCCGACCTCACCTTCCAGGCTTCATGGCTGGCCACGCCCGGAGACGAGACATGGCCGGCGACGACCTGGTGGGGCAACCTGACGTGCCCCACCGGCAGAGGCTCCGGAAGCGCTGCCGACCAGACGGGAACGGGAGTGTTCCAGGCGCAGGGAGGCCTGTCCCTGTGGCAACGCTGGGAGAACCTGGAACTCTCCGGCAGCCTGGGGGCCTCGCTCCCCGTGGGGGTCCCGGCGGGCGTCCAGGACGCGACCTTCTTCCTCGGGCGCTCGCTGCTGGGCATGCTCCAGGCCAACCTGGAGGTCTCGGACACCTGGCGTCTGGGGGTCGGGGCCCAGGGCTTCCGCAGCATGATCGACTCCCGGGAGATCGCCCCTTCGGCGGCGACCATGGGAAAGATCAAGCTCATAGGCAACCTCGAGTGGCGCCCGGCGCCAGGCTGGACCCTGCGAGCCGCCTACGGAGCGGACCCCGGCCTCATGCCCGGAGTGAACGCGATGACCGACCAGACCTTCACCTTGCTGACGTCGCGCCTGCTCTAGGCCGCACGTCCCGTTCATCCTTTTCTGGCGATCGCCCCGGAAGCCCGCCGGGCCCGGAGGGGCGCACGCCATCCTCTGTAGAAAGGCTTTCACGCTCATGGCCATCCGCCATAAGACCCCGCTCGCCCTCCTCGGCTTCGCCCTGGCCGCCTGCACGACCACACCGACGGGATCCACCGGGACGCCGTCGAACACCACCCAGATCCCGGCTTCCAACGTCGTGAACGGGGTCGACCTCATGAATCTCGAGGCCGAAGCCGTCCTGTCCGTGGGCACGGGCCCCCATGGGATCACGGACCTCGAAGGGGGGCTCATCCTCAATGCCAACCCGAAATCCGGCGATGTCAACCTCATCGACGGGGCGGCCAGCCCCGCGGCGGTCGTGAAGACCTTGCCGCTGCTCGTGATTGACTCGGCCACGAGCAGCCCGAGTTACACGAAGCACACCCCGGACGAGAAATACGCCGTCAACCTCGATGGCGGCCTCGTCGGCCTGCGGGTCTTCGACTCCCAGACGAGGGACTGGACGTCATACGGGAAGGTGTCCCTGGCGGGCAAGCCTGGAAGCAAGTTCGCGTGGGGCAGCAAGGAAACCACCGAACGGACCCTGTTCGTCCCCACCGCGGGCGCGACCAACGTGGCCCGCGTGAGCTGGACCAATGGCTTCAACCAGGCACCGGAGGTCTCGACCTTCCTGCTGCGCCGGACTCCCGGCTCGGGAGAGACGCTGCCCACGTACGCGACGGGCTTCGTCGCCGTGGGAGGTGGCTTCATCGCCCTGCCCGACGCCGCCGACAATGCCGTCAACGTGCAATCCCTCGATGCCAACCTCCAGCCCACGGCGACCGTCCGGACGTTCCGTGAAGGCAACAATCCCGGGCCGATGGATCTCGCGACGGTCGACAACGTGACCACTCTGGTTTACGGCAACAAGAACAGCAACAACGTCATCCTGGCCGACCCGAGCAAGAACGGTTCGAGCGGCGTGCTGGCCGTGCTGAACGTGGGCTCGACCCCTACGGACATGGTGCTCTCGAGCGACCATCGTCGCGCATTCATCACCTGCAAGGGCTCAGGCGAGGTGGCGATCGTCGATGTCAAGAACCGGACGCTCTCGCGGTTGCTGAAGGTGGGACGGAACCTCACGGACGCGACCCCGAACCCCGTGCACATCTACCGGGTCGGCGCCCCGGCCGGATACCAGCACGAACAGGTCTGGGTCGGTGGGGACGGGGATGCCTCCGTCACCGTCATCGATGCGGTCGACCTGAAGGTGATCGCGGTGGTGAAGGTCGGCAACGGCCACCACAAGATGGCCTTCACCGACAAACGCGCCTTCGTCTCGAACATCACGGACAACACCGTCTCGGTGATCGAACGGGGCAAGATCCACGAGTGACGAGGCGGCACGCCTGAAACGCGGTACGGTGGGCGATCGCCGGTTTTGGCGATCGCCCACTGGCGCGTCAGCTAGCCGCCGAACTGGCGGAACAGCGAGGCCAGGGTGAAGAGCACGGCGAGAAAGACGATCGCTCCGAGGAGGCCCAGGCCGCCTCGAAGGAACCACTCTCCGGCCTGGGCGGTCGTGTCGGCGCGCACGACGGAAGCGCCACACTCCGGGCACCGCCGGGCATCGGGCTCGAGAAGATGGGTGCAGATGGGACACGCGTGCATCGACGACCTCGTTCTCGTGAAGATGCCCTATCATCTCATGCCATGGTGAAGCCCGTCCGCGTGACCGCCCTGGCCCTGCTGACCCTGGCGCTGGCGATCGCCCCGGAGTCTGCCTCCCTGGCCCTTTCCGCCCCGGAGACGTCAACCGGTGACGGTCAGGCGCCCTCCCTGCCGTTCCGGCACCGGAAGCGCACCCTCGACAGACCCATCCGGCTGCTGATGGTGTCGGACAGTCATGACTCCCTGGAGTTCGTGCCGCGGATCCGGGCCCTGAGCCAGCGGCTGAAGGTCGACGCGGTGATCCACGCCGGCGATCTCCAGCAATTCGGGACCGAGCACGAATGGCGAGCCGTGCAAGCGGCCTGGGCACGCTGGCCCGGCCCCCTGCTCGTGGCGAGCGGGAACCACGATCACCGCCGGGACAGTTTCGCCCGTCTCCAGAGCCGATTCGGTCCTCTGCCTCGCCGCGAGACGATCGCGGGGCTCGGGATCATGCTGCTGGACGATGGCGACTACCGGCTGGGCAGCCAGCTGGCCTGGCTGGAACGGACCCTCTCCCGCGATCCCGACCAGCGGACGGTCGTCGTCCTGCACGTGCCCATGCGGGTCGCGCCCGACCTGCGGTGGCTCGGAACCCTGGAGTGGCTCCCAGTCGGCCCCCTGATGCGCATCGTGAAGCGGGATCCAGAGAAGCGCGAGGACCACCTGAGCTTGCCAGAGGCGGAACGCACGGGGCTCGCGCGGGTCCTGGCGCGACACCGGGTGGATGCCGTCTTCTCGGGCCACCTCCACATGCGCGCCCTGGACCTCGAGAATCCCGGCGCACCCGCGCTGGCTCTCGGTGCGGCGGGTAGTTTCATTCCCGGCTCGGGCTACAGCCACGAGGTCCTGCTGGTCACGGTCCATGATCGCGGCCTGCAGGTCCTGCCGATCCGCCTGGACGATCCCCTGCAAGACCCCGTGACCCTCGTGAAGGGCTGGCGCCGCTACGCGCACCAGGCCCGTCGTCTCGCCGCGGGGGGAGGCCGATGAACAAAAGCCCGGGGGGGGAACCCCGGGCCTCGTCAGATGGTCGATTGAGGGATCAGATCTTGGGAATGACGGCGAGACGTACGCCACCGGTCTTGAAGTAGCTGTAGGGCATGTAGAAGTAGCCCCCGTCCGCCCAGGATGAGCCCCACGAATTCCGGACCACCAGCACCTGCTTCGCCGAATCATAACCGACGGCGATCACCGCATGGCCGCCCACGAACTTGGTCGACGCGGTCGGCATCGGCATCAGTCCGGAAGCCGGAGTCTTGCTGATGTTGTCGTAGACGCGCATGGCCAGGACCACGGGCATCCCGGCCGCCAGGGCCTTGCGGATGCCACTGAGCTTGGTGGTGAGCTCATAGCCCTTGACGACGCGATTCTGCTTGGAGAGCGAAACGACCTGGCTCGAGGGCTCTGCCGTCAGGAAGGCCTGTCGTGCCACGGGATCCCTGTGCTGTTCGAGCGGGAGGTACGGGAAAGCTTCCTCGGGAGCTGATCCATATGCATCGAGCATCTTCATGGCGAACTCGGTGGGCACGCCATCGTCCTTGCCCTTGCTACCGGTCTGACGCTTCGATTCGTACCAGAGGAGCGCGGGACTCTGTGGACGGAAACGCCCCTGCCGCTTGAGCAGGTACTCCTGCAACCCCTTGACCGTCGCGAACGCCGTACAGGCTCCGAACTGACCCTGGTTGGCCACCGGGCTGCACATGGGACGGAGGTCGACCCGCTCGGGGAGTGTGGCCTGGATGTCGAAAGCCTGGATACGCAGCGGCTCGTCGAGGGCCACCCCCGGGTCACGAGAGATGTCGGCCCCGAGACCGTAACGGAAGGCCGCCCGGGCCTGGGCATCGATCGCCTGCTCGGGCATCTCTTGCGAGGGAGCAGAGGTCACCTGTGAAGGGGATGCTCCACAGGCAGCGAGGGCCGAGACCACGAGGGTTGCGACGAGGGCCTGGAAGATTCGAGGATTCTTGATCATGGGGATCTCTCTCGCGCGGCGGGGGGATGTGAGGTTCATCGCGCGGAGAGGGGAGCATCTTTCTTAAGGCAAGGTAAAATCCCGTTTAAAGGTAAAGACTGATATCAGAATTCATTAACCGCTCCTTAGTCGAGCCTCGGCCATCACGTCCCCCGGAAGGCTCTCAGAGTGGGGCGGCGGAAGGGGAAAGAGAGCCAAAACGTCCGATCAGGGTGGTCAGCACGCCGAGCGCTTCCGAGCGCAGCCGGGCGGCATCCCGGATCTGCCAGTCGGTGGAGGCGAAGGTCTGCACCAGGCCGAGACGATGCGTCATCGCAAAACCATAGTGAGCCCGATCGGCCCCTTCCGCCTCCAGGCGAGTCAGGAGGCGCTCCAACCCCGGATCTACCTGGCCGAGGTCGATGCCCGTTCCCAGCATCTCGCGGAGGCCTGCAGCATCCAGGTAGAGCGTGGCGCTGCGATCATCGGGCAATCCGGCCATCGACCGCCGGAAAGGCTCGACGCTGCTCAGGCCTCCCGTGGTCCCGCCGTCTCGATGCACGAGATGTCCATCCTCGACGCGCCAGTCGGATCCGGAGATGCGCCTGAGTTCCTCGGCCAGGGCCCCGGCGGAGAAGCCCGCTCGCGGATGCGCGAGCCATACCACACCGGGTTCCCCGCGACGCCACGGATCGGGGTAGATGGCACATCCCAGCGTGTCGATCCCCTCGAGCAGACGACCGACGGCTTCAGCCGTCTCGGATGAGCCGAGCGCCTCCATGGCCTCGATCCCGTTCGTCCCCTCCCCGGTCATCAGAGGATACCCCATCAGGGCATGCAGCCCCATGACGAGACCCTGGAGGACCTGTCCGCGAGACGCCCCTCCCGCGCCGAGGACACCCGAACGATTCACCGCGCCGACGAGGGCATCGAGCCAACCGGCATGCAGGGCGGCCCGGACGAAGATCGTGGTTCCGGCAGGCACGAGCCGGCTCATCGGCTCCGCGACGGGCTCCGGGACCGGCGCACCGAGCGGCGGCGGGACCGGCGCCCGGTGCCACTCCTGGTAGGCCCAGGCCCCGGTCCCCAGAAACACGGTACCGACGGCCAGCCAGGCGGGCCACCAGGCGCGACCACGGCGGATGGTCGATCCCCCACCCGGTCCGGTGGTCTCCATGCGCTGCTTGCGCCGCCCGAGTGTCTTGCCCTTCGGTCGTGCCGCCATGATTTCCTCCAGCTACCGGCCGCCCACCCGAGCCAGGGCAGCGTCGCTCAGCGCACGCGGGCCAGGAATTCCACCTCGACGGCCGCCCCGAGAGGCAGTTCCGCGACACCCACGGCTGCACGAGCATGCCGTCCGGCCTCGCCGAGAATCTCGACCAGCAGATCGGAGGCCCCGTTGATGACGCGCGGCTGAGCCGTGAAGCCGGCTGCACTGGCCACGAACCCACCGACGCGGACGATACGGACCCGCTCGAGCACCTCGTCGGAACCACCGAGCGCCTGCCGGATCAGGGCCAGGCCGTTGATCGCGCAGACCCGGGCCGCCTGATAGGCCTCATCGAGGGAGACATCGGCACCGACCTTGCCGGTCGCGACCAGCTGGCCGCTGACCATCGGGAGCTGGCCGGAGACGTGGATCCACCCGTCCGCCTCCACGAAGGGGAGGTAGTTGCCCGCGGCGGGCGAGGGTTCGGGCCAGACGATTCCGGCAGCCTGGATGCGCTCCTGCAAGGTGGGCATGGCGTTCTCCTTCGAGGATGTGGGACACTCGTGCCATGTTACCGTGCTAGCCATCCCTTGTTCGAGGGCTCTGGCCATCGAGGACGCCTGCATGTTCGCCTTGCCCCTGACGATCGCCCTGGCAGCCCCCGTCGCGACCGCAACCTCCTCGCTCCCTGCGATGCCCTCCGCG
>JBIIHZ010000378.1:0-2778 GCA_044235265.1 Candidatus Sericytochromatia bacterium | reverse complement strand
TGGCCTTCGAGCGCCAGGGACTGGTCCTCGTGACGGGGCCGACCGGGTCCGGGAAGACGACCACCCTGGCCTCGCTCATCGACCTGGTGAACCGTCACAAGGCCGGCCACATCGTCACGATCGAGGACCCCATCGAGGTCACGCATCCCCCCCGGCGCTGCGTCGTGACCCAGCGCGAGGTGGGGGCCGACACCCGGAGCTTCGCCCGGGCCATCAAGGCGGCGCTGCGCCAGGCACCCGACGTGATCCTCATCGGAGAGATGCGCGATCGCGAGACGATCGAACTGGCCCTGAAAGCGGCCGAGACCGGCCACCTGGTCTTCTCGACCCTGCACACCCAGGATGCCGTGCAGTCCATCAACCGGGTCATCAACGCGTTCCCGCCCCACGAGCAGGAGCCCGTCCGGATCCAGCTCGCGAACGTCCTCAAGGGCTGCATCGCCCAGCGTCTGGTCCCCCGGAAAGACCGTCCCGGGCGCATCCCGACGCTCGATCTGCTGATCGTGACGCCGACCGTACGCGACGCCATCCTGAAAGGCCGCATCGACGATCTCTACGATCTGGTGGTCAACGGAGCCTACGACGGGATGATGTCGATGAACCAGTCCCTGCTGCACCACTTCAGGAACGGCGTGATCGATTACGACACGGCCATGAGCTACTCGGAAAACCCCGCCCAGTTGCTGACCCTGATGCGGGACGCCCTGCGCGCCCTGGCACCCTGAGCGCCCGCTCGTCAGTCGATGATCTCGTTCCGGGCCAGGCCGTACCGCGAGAACATGTAGGCATAGTTCCCGCGAGCCCAGGTTCGATCGGAGTGATATTCCCCGTTGGGGAAGCCCCCGTTCTGCCGCGTCCATGGACCGATTCCGTCGTTGTCGAGCAGGTCGGCACGCCACCATGTGTTGTGTTCCGTACTGAGCAAGTAGGCATACTTGCCGAGGATCATGCAGCTGGCGCTGCGGTTGCCGGTGGGAGAACTCTGGTAACTCTCGGCATTGCCCAGGGAGCCATTGTCGTTGATGCGGTGCCGGACGATGTTGGCCGGATCGCCATCCCCGCCGAACCGGTACACCCACTGACCGATGGGCAGCAACTCGCCGTGGCGGATGTTCGGAAAGATACCAGCCCCGTCGGAGAAGGCCCCCAGCGTGCTGTCCCCGTTGATGGTTGCCACCTGGAAGTTGTTCTGGTCCCCCCCGCAGACGTACACGCGGCTGCCGGCGCGAAAAACCTGCTGGCCGTAATTGGAACGGGCCTGGTTGCCTGCCGCGCTGAAGGACCCGATGGTGCCGTCGGCTGCAATGGGGGCCCGGTAATAGGTGTACGAATAAGCTCCGCTCCCGTACTCGTTGAAAAAGTAGGCGTAATTGCCGATGACCACCCCACCTTTGACGCCGTGCACACTCGGGAGACCCTGTCGACCGACGCTGACGAACGCTCCCAGGCTTCCATCGGCATTGTACGGAGCCCGGATCATGTCGCTGCTGTAAGAGCACAGGTACACGTACCCGCTCGTGGCCCATGAAGCGAAATAGCTGCTGTTGTCGACATTGGTACCGGGCACCATGACCCACGAGTTACCCAGGGTTCCGTTCCGGGCCGTGAAGCCGCCGCGGCTGATCGACCCGGCGCCACCCGGCAGGTTGACCTGGACCAACCCGCTCGAGGCCCGCAGGGGGACCTCGACCCGGATGGTATCGTTGCTCCACGTCACGACGCGGGCATCGCGTCCCCCGACCACGACCGTGCCGGCGGTGCTGCCAAACTGGCCGGAGATCGTCATCTGATCCCCGTTGATGGCCGTCGTCGGGGTGAAAGTGGAGATGTAGCGCTGCAGCGAGAACCAGACGGGGTTGGACGTCCCCAGGGACGTGGTCACGGTGAGGGCCGCGCTGGTCGTGATGGCCGGTACGGAGACCACCAGGCTACCCGCGGAAGCGGACAGCACCGTGGCCGCGGTCGACCCGAAACGGACGGTGTTGCCTGCCGCGACGGGGTCGAATCCGGAACCCAGGATGGTCAGGGTATCGCCCGGTACCCCCGCATACCCCGAAAGACCGGTGATGTTGACGCTGGAGGCTCCCGCCAGGACCTCGAAGGCCAGGGCCGTGCTCGCGCCCTGGGTGTTTCTCACGGTGACGGGCCGGGACCCCGACACGGACGGCACCAGCACGAACAGGCGCGTGGGCGTCGCCAGCAGCACGCTGCCCACCGTCGAGGTATCGCCGAACTCGACCGTGTTCTGAGCCGCGATGGGTGAAAAACCCGACCCCGTGATGACAAGCATCTCCCCCGGACGCGCCCGCGCCGCGGAAAGGGACGAGACCACGGGCCTGATGCCGGAGACGGAGGCGATGGGATCGAGGTCCGCCTGGACCAGGCCCCGGATGCTGGTCGCGAGCCGCGAGAACTCCAGATCGGGATGCAGGCTGAAGGACGGCGTGGCGACCAGGGCACTCACGCCGGCGGACGCCGCGATCTTGCCGAGCACCAGGTCCGCGGGACGCACCTCGTCCGGGAACAGCTGGCTCAGCAGGACGGCCGCCGTGGTGTTCGCATCGAGCACCACGTCCGGCGCCGAGATGGAGCGCCAGGTGTTCTGATTGAGCACGATCCAGTTGCGGAAACGGAGGGCATCCTGGCTGGGAGAACTCGAGACTCCCTTGACCGCCTCCAGGAGATAGAGCTTGCCCGCCGTGACGGCATTCGCGGGGACGAGCGAGAAGCGGCCTGCATCATCGGTCACGGTCGAGGCAACCGTGGTATTCGTGGCGG
>JBIIHZ010000377.1:0-2787 GCA_044235265.1 Candidatus Sericytochromatia bacterium | reverse complement strand
TGAGGGCATCATCCCGGGAACCGCAAGCGGCGTAAGCCTCTGCGAGGCGGATGGTGGGGCGATCGAAGCCCGGCCATTCTGGCGTCACGGAACCTTCCTCCCGGCACGTATCCGGCTGCGGATGCGTCCTGATCAGGATGCACCGACCGGCATCGAAGTGGCAATCCAGCCATGAAAGGGTATAACTGGGGGTATGAGCCGTCGACGTATCGCGCGTTCCCTCACCGCCAGCACGATCGTGGCATGCCTCGAAGTGCTCGTGGCCTGCCAGGCACCGGGCTTCATGGGGCTGAACCAGGACGCCAGCCTGGGACCGAGCCGGCCCGACGAGCGCCTCGTCCGCGTGCGGTTCCGCGTGCTCGTGCCGGAAACCCTGGGACGCGGGATGGCCATCCAGTCCATCCCGAGCCCGGAGGCCACCCAGGGCGGCTGGACGACGGACGAGCGCTCCATCATCGGGGCCACGGTCATGATCGACGCGCCCCGTGGCGCCAGCGATGTCACCGACGAGCAAGGCCTCGCCACCCTGGCCTTGCCTTCCGGGCGGGTGATGCCGATCCGGGCAGAGTTCCAGACCCCGCGGGGTAAGGTCTCTCTCACCACCCTGGCCTGGGCCACGACCGAGGTCGAGCGCGTCCCGAGCATTCTCGTGTCCCTCCCGGCGGCCCTCGTCACGGCGAGGCTGGCCACCCGGTATGCCTCGAAGGACCTGGTCCGCCTGGATCGTGAGCGATATCTCGAGGCGATCCGGACCCTCGATGCCCGCATGCGAGACGAATCGGGGCGATTCGACCCGAGATGGCTGCCCGCATCTGGCCAGGGGTGGGGAATGGCCGATCTCGCGGCCTGGCTCCTCCGCCTCCGTCCCGTCCTGGACGACCTCACGAGCAACCTCGTTCCGGCAGGCGTCTCCACCTCCGGAGAGGCGCATCCCGTACCGTCGTCTACGCCGTCCGTGGCACCGGCAGGGTTCAGGGTCCCCCTGAAGGCAAGCGCGGCCCCCGACCGGGCGGAATGGACGCTCTCGGACCTCGGACTGCGTGAAGAGGTCACGCTCGAGGGAACGGCATCCCTGCCCGGTCGCGCCCAGGAAGCGCGTTTCCGGCGTCACCTGGGCAAGGCCGGCCGGCGTGGAGGAGCGCTCGTCTTCCGGGGGACCGACACGCTTTTCCTGGCCGAGGCCACGCGCTCCTGGCATTTCCTGGTCCGGGTCGGTCCCGAGCGGATCCGCTGGGCGCATCCGGGGCTCGAACCGATCGACCTGGCGTGGCCTCCCGTGGCCCCGGTCGCGTCGGGAAGCGAACTCGTGCTCGAGAGAGGACGTGCCCCCGGGCGTCCGGATGTCTACCGGTCGGGAGACGGCCCGATCCGCCTGTCGATCACGGAACCTCGTTCCAGGCAGACCTGGACGGTCTGGCTCGACGTGGCGGCGAGCACGCCTTCCGCCTCTCCCGCGAATTCCCACGCTCACGTGCGCGAGGTTCCTTCGCCGACCACGCGCTGACCCACCTCGTGAACGGACATCCAGACCTCGCCTCCAGCCTGACTCTGGGATAGGGTGCGGCTCGTCGGGAGGTCCCCGTGAATCGTGCTTTCGTGAGTCTCCATCTGGTCTGTCCGTCTTGCGGCCATCGCTCCGGCGAGAGCGATCGCCACTGCGTGCGATGCGGCGGCGCCCTCCTGCAGGAAAACCAGAACACGTGCCCGGTTTGCGACCATCCGATTCCACCGGGACAGGAGCCCCACTGTGGGCGCTGTGGGGCCTACCTCAGGCGGTCGATGCGCGGGCATGAGCATCCGGCGAGATTCCCGCACAGGCTCCTGCTCGCAGGCCTCGTGCTGGGCTTGCTGGCGATGGCCTGGCAGCGGGCGAATGCCCCGCGACACGACTCCGAGACCCTGGGCGGCGTGGCCCCCGGACTGAGCCCGTCGGCCGTGGAGAATCGCCTGGGACGTCCGGCCCGGCGCACCGATTCCCGGCGATTCACGGGACGGGACGGACGGGAGCACGTGGCCGAGACCTGGCTGTACGGGATGTCATCGACCCGCGTCCCGGGCCTCGTCCTGGTCTTCCTGGATGGTCAGGTGGTCCAGATCGGGGCCTCGAGGCCCGATTTCCCGACGGGCCGCGGGCTGGGAGTCGGGGATGCCGTTCCCCGCGCTGAAACCCTTTACGGACCGGGCATCGAGACCCAGGAGGGTGGCGGAATCCGTGCCTGGCGCGTCCGACGGGGAAGCACGGTCCTCGCGGCCTATTTCGTGGGAGAGGAGGGCGCGATCGTGTTCCTCACGCTGGAAGGTCCGCATCCAGCGGTCTTGCCCGACGAAGACTCCGACATGACCGGACAACCCGACGCATCGCCGCTGAGCATGACGCGCCGGAACATCAGCCGGGTCAGGCGCCCGGAGACTGGCATGTCGGGCACAGATGGGAACCTCGCTGCGCAACCCGGATCTTGACGATCGGAGTCTGGCAGACCGGACAGGGCTCCCCTGTGCGATCGAAAACCCTCAGGAATGCCTGATTGCCACCGTAGCGCCCCATCCCGTCGCGGTAATCCTTGAAAGTCGTCCCGCGATGACGGATCCCGTGCCCGAGGACCTGACGGATGGCGGCGTGAAGACGTTCAGCCTCGTGGCGATCGAGGGCACCCCGTCCCGGATGCAAGCGGGCGAGGTGAAGGGCCTCGTCGGCGTAAATGTTGCCGACCCCGGCGACGAGACGCTGGGAGAGCAGCGCTGCCTTGATCCCGCGGACGCGGGCCACCGCGGTGGCGAAGCCATCGA
>JBIIHZ010000038.1:0-9312 GCA_044235265.1 Candidatus Sericytochromatia bacterium | reverse complement strand
TGCACCCCGATCGGGCCGGAGGCGATGCGGGCCGCATGGCCGAGCTGAATGCCGCCCACGACGAGATCCAGGCCGCCCTGGCCCGCGGGGAGCTGATTCCGCCCGGAAGCCGTTCTGGCGCGCCCGTGGCTCGCGCCCGGGCGGCCTCCGCGCACCGTGCTGCGGCGGTCCATCGGTCGGCCTCCGAGGCCGACCGGGCGCGCCTGCTCGCGCTCGCGGGGGCCCTCCGCGACATGGATCGCATCTTGAGGACGTTCCCGCGCCGGGTCGAGCGCGCGCTCGAGCGCCTGGAAGGGGACCCCTACGATCTCGACGAGGCGGGGCGCTTCAGTGAACTCACGGCCGAACTGGCCGGCAAGCTGGCGACCGTCACCTCGAAGCTGGGCGCCTGTGATGCTCCCGGGGAGCTGCATGCCCGGGTCGGTCACGTCGAGCAGGGCCTGCGGCAGCTCGAGGACGCCTTCGAGAGCTGGGGGCGTTACGCCCGCTTCCTGGACCTGGATGCACTCGTGGAAGGTCGCGAGATCCTGGTGGCGGCGATGGACTGGCTCGATGAGGTGGTGCCGGGGACGATGGCCGCGCTGGAGCAGGCGCTGGGACAGGAGGTGCGGGGGTGAATCACGAACTCGATGGGACCGATCCTGTCCACGGGGTGTACCTGGAGGCGGACGCGGTCATCCGGGAGATCCTCGAGGCCCACGAGACGGAGGGCCGGACGCCGTCCTGCCGGCCCGGGTGTGCCGCCTGTTGCCACCAGCTCGTCGTGGCCACGGTCGCGGAGGCGAACGCGGCGATGGCCTGGACCCGAAACTGGCCCGAGGAGCAGCGCCGGGCCCTGGATGAGCGTCTGGCGACCTGGCTGTCTCGCACGGAGCCGATGCGTCGGGCCTTTCAGGAGGCCGCCGGGGGCGATCTCGAGGCCGAGGTGGAGCGCATCGCCGAGACCTACTGGCGGGAGCGACCAGCCTGTCCTTTCCTCGTGGATGCGATGTGTAGCATCCATCCGGTCAGGCCCCTGGCCTGTCGCCACCATTTCTCGCTCAGTCCGCCCGACCGCTGCCAGGCAGATGAACCGGACGGCATCGATCAGATGGCTGAACTCGATGAGGCCCTCTTCGAGGCCTCCGACGCTTTGCCGGAGGAGGCCACCGAGATCGGGATCTTCCCGGAACTGGTGGCCGTGCTCAGGGACTGATCACGCGGTGATGAGCCCTTCCATCGCACCCTGGCGATCGGAGAGGCGCGCGAGTTCGTGCCGGATGAACGCGATGACCGGGTCGTCGCCTTCCCGGTCGACGATGACGCCGCCCGGCTCTCGCTGCCAGCGCACGCCCAGCTCCCGGCACAGCCCGTGGAAGGTGGCGAACTGACCGGGATTCAGGATCCAGACCTCGTTGGCGATCTCGACGGGGATGGCGCCCATCGCAGCCTCGGCCTGGAGGGCCTCCCGGTGGGCGCGAGCCTGGGCGGTCCGGGAGCGAGGGGGAGTCTTGCGAGCTTTCATGGGGGCCTCCTGTCCGGTACGAGAGTCACGTTCCGGTCCCGCTGGCGGGGACAAGTGTCATTGAACCCCATCCTCGAACTTCACGTTTGGAGATGTTGTGAACGGAGAAGCCCGCGAAGGGCGTCCCGTGCGCATGATTTTGTGAACAAATCCAGACAGTGGCACACCAGGCCGTTCTGCGGCTGGCGATCTTGCCAAAAGCAAGACGGGGCGCCGTACAGCGCCCCGCATCAAGGTTTGTATCGAAACCCTGCGAATTGTGACGTCAGCGGCCGAGCGTCGACTGGATCTGCTGCGCCAGCTGCGGGTTTCCACCGAACGGCCACCACCAGGGAGCCTGCAACTTCTGGATGAAGGCCGCTTTCACGGTGTCCGGCATGGTGGAGAGCCACGCGCCGTTGCCCAGGGCCTCGATGTCGGCCTTTTCCATGCGCGCCGCGAGGTTCTGGTAGAACGCCGGAGGATATTTCTCGTCGAACGGGACGGCGGAGGTGAGCGTCGCCAGCATCTGCTGACGCTTCGGCCGCTCGAGATCCTCGTTGAGTCGCAGGGCGCCCTTGCCGGATCCCCCTTCGAGGCGGTCGAGCACTTCCAGCGAGGCGGCCGATTCGCCCTGGTCCTGGGCGCTCTGCAGGATCGAGAGAATGGCGTCCTGCTCGGTGCCGGACGTGCGTCCGGCCAGGAGGATCTGGAGCATGCGCGCTTTCTGGGCCGGGGTGGCGACGAGCAGTTTCATCGCATCTTCCTGCACCAGCTTCACGATGTCGCTGTCTTTCGCCGTCGCGAGAAAGCGTTCGAGGGCCTGCACCTTGGGATCGTTGGGATCCTTGCCGCGTGGATTCGAGGGGTCGACGGGGCCCTCCGGCTTGCCGCCTGCCGGGGTCGCTCCGGTCTGGGTTGCCGCGACTCCGTTCCCCTGACCGTTCGGCTGGCCGGCAGGTGCCGTTCCGCCCTGCGGAGTCGTGGCGACCCAGTTGCCGTAAGGTTCGACGATCCGGGCCCCCGCGACGAAGATCATGCCCGACGCGGGCGGTGCAGACGGAGGGGGAAGGACCGTGCCGGGGGCCGGAATGTCCGAGATGGCCGCCGGGGTGACGGGCATCGAGGGATTGGGGAACACGGCGGGCGTGTACGTCCGCATCGGGGCCATCTGCCCGACCACGGCTTGAGGCACGTCAGGATAGGGCGTGGCGCCCGCCGGCGCGTTCGTCGGCCATCCCGGCTGGCCCGGAACGGGGGCCGCGACGGGGGGCCATGGCGCCTGTCCCTGGGGGTATCCGGGGGCGGGCTGTCCGGGCTGTTGCGCCGGGAGCTGCGGGGCTGGTTGCATGGCTTGCTGCACCGGAAGCTGCGGTGCTGGCTGCACGGCCTGCTGCGGTGGGGCGATCGGGCTGCCCGGCAAGGGTCCGACCGGATTGGCCGTGCCACCCGCAGGAGTCGGCACGGACGGGTTCGTCGTCGGCACGGGGCCCCCACCGGCCTCGACCTGTCCCGCCGACCGGGACAGGGCCTCGATCCGGGCCTTGAGACGCTCGTGGTCCGGGTCGGTGCTCGGGATCAGGTCCATCATCCGCCGTGCACTCTCGAGCAGCTGGTCCGAGGAAGGGTGTTCCCCGGGGTTCGCGGTCTCGATGAAGTCCTTGGCCGCCGTCACGACCTTCTGGCTGGCTTGCTGGGGCGCGGGTGCAGGGGCAGGCGCAGGTCGCAGCCGGACCATGTCACCCGGGTAGATCAGGCCGCCATCGACCGACCTGGGATTCCCCGAGGCCTCCTGGCCGTTCCCGAAGAGTTCCGGGTTGAGCTTGCGCAGCTGGTCCATCGACACCTGGTGACGCGCGGCGATCAGGAACAGCGAGTCTCCCGACTTCACGGTCACGCTCTCGGGTGCGGTCTGGAGCCCGTCCACAGGTTGAGGCATCGGCGCCGTCGGGGGAGCCGAGGTCGCAGGCTCCTGAGCCTGGCGTGGGGGCTCCCCCGCGCTGACCTGGGGCACGGAGGGCTGGCGCTGGATGCGCGTATTCCCGTCAGCTGGCGCGACCACGGAACACCTCCTGAAGCTCGACCTGAACCTTCCGATCAAGAGTATCGTTCCCAGGTGGCGTGAGCTTGTCACGTTTGGGGCAAAATGGATCCGCGCTCAGGAAGGAATCGGCTCTGGATACGGTTTCCTGGTGGTATGCAGGGGTCATGGGGGTTTCGGCCCTCGGGCTGGCGCGCGTCTTCGCACGCGCGGGGTCCGGGACGGTCGCAGACATGCCCTTGCCGCCCGGAACCGAATGGGTCACGCTCGATCTGGGGGCGTACCCTCCCGGCACGCCCGCCGAGATCCTCCGCGAGCGTCTCGGGGAGCCGGAGGCGGTGGAGACCGTCAGGAAGCTCGTCCGTCCCTTGCCCCCGGTTGCCGTGGAGGGAGACGGTGGCGCGCCGGACGAGGTTCCGCCCGTCCCGACCGAAGGCGACGGGGCGGCCGCGGAAGACTCCGAGACCCGCACCGTCGAACTCGAGACCTGGTATTACCGGGTGGCGCCGGAGCAGGGCGATCGCCCCACTGACTGGCTCGTTTTCGACATGTGCGAGCAGGTCGTGTACGACAGCCGCATCCAGCGCACGGGCCCCGGACAGGCCGCCGATTTGCGGGGCGAAGATGCCGGGGAGGCCGCCACGGAGGCGGCAGATCTCGCCGATGCGCTGCTGTCCGCCTCGGGGAACGAGGCGGATACCGAGGTGGCGGACGCGCCCTCCGAGCCGGTACCCCACACGCCTGAAGGGGACACGCGGGCTGATGCGGTCCTCGAAGGGGATCGGTCAGGTTTGCTCCCGGAGGAGAGGTCGCTCGAACAGGCCCCGGTCGCCGAAGGCGGGGAGCCTCTCGATGCGCTGGCTGCAGCCCGGAAGCGCGCAGCGACCCGACCGCTCAGGCCGGGACGCTGGGCGGAACTCGATGCCGAGTTCCCCGACGCGCCGGCCTTCGACGATCTCGTGAAGTCCGTGCTGGCCGAGGTTCGGAGCCCCGACCGCTGACGGGATCAGTGTGCCGGGTGGATCTCGTCGATCCAGGCGAGCATTTTCTTCGCTGCGGGGAAGTCCCCGCCGCGCCGGGCGATCGCGTCCTCGAGGTTGTGGACCGCGTCGTGCAGCCCTTCGTGTCCGCCCATCTCGACGGCCTTGATGAATACGTCGCGGACACCCTTCTCACCGAAAGTCAGCATGGCGAGCGCCATGTTGTACCGGCCCTGCGGCAGGTTCTTGGCGGCCCGGCAAAAGGACATGGCCTGGGACTTGTTGCCGAGGAGGATATGCAGCCAGCCGAGGCCGATGATGACCCGCGGGTCGGTCGGGGCGTCCTTGCGAAGGGCCTCGAACTCCGCGAGGCAGGCGGCGAGTTCGGCGCCCTGCTCGTAGTGTTCCAGGGCGGTCTGGATGCGGTCCTCGACGGTGGGCACAGTGGTCATGAGCGGATCTCCGGAAAGAACGGACGGTTCGAGAACCGTCGGTTGCGCGACCTGCGGCGCGCGGGGAACCTGCCGATCGTACGCCGGGACGGGGGCGATGGCAAACCGGGGTGCGAGGCCGGGTCGCTCCCCTCAGGCCGACGGGCCCTCGGTCTCTCCCTGCCGGACGGGTACCCTCAGACTCACGCAGGTCTGGCCATCTTCGGTACCCGTCTCGACTCGAGCTCCGTGCAACCGGAGGATCCGGTCATTGATGTGACGGGCCACCCCGAGTGTGCCCAGATCGTCGATCATCGGATGGCGGTCCGGGATCTCGCCTCCCCGGGGGGGCGAGCCGGGGGACCTCGGCGAACGCAGCTTGCAGCACCAGAGGTCCCGCTCCCGGGTCATCTCGATATGCACCGTCGACCCCGCTCGTGACCGTCGCAGCGTCTCTTCCAGCAGATTCGTCAGGAGGAGTTCCAGGAGGCGCCCGTCTGCTCGCACGGTGAATGGACCGGTCAGACGGTCCGCGCCGATCGTGACGGTCAGGTCCGGATGATGGCGGGCGAACCGTTCGCAGAGGCGTCGCACCAGCTCATCGGGATCCACCGCTTCGGGGCGGAACGTCTCGAGATCGCTCTCGAAGCGCGTGTACTGGAGCAGGTTTTCGACGAGATGTTCGAGACGGTCGACACTGGCGGCGATCGCTGCCAGGTAAGCAGCGCGGTCACATGCGGGGCCTTCCTCGCACATCTCGGCATACCCGCGGAGTTCCATCAGGGGCGTCCGCAACTCGTGCGACACGGCATCGAAGAGGCGCTTGTGAAGCAGGACCTCCTGCTGACTCGCGTCCAGTTCGAGGCGCGTCGCCTGCTCGCGCCGCGCTGCCTCGAGTCGGGCGTGTTCTGCCTCCAGGCGTCGTTGAACGTCGATCATCGTGCCACAGAGGGCTGCCTGGCCCTCGTGTTCGATGAGCAGTTCCTGAAGTTCCACCGTCACCGTATGGCCATCGGGCCTGATGATTCGCACCTGTTCGGGGAGTGCGTCCTGTAGGCGGCCGGGCGCTCTCAGCGCCAGGATGCGTGGGCGGTCCCCGGCCTCGAAGGGGGCGAGTGCGTCGTCCGCGGAGAGTTCTGCGAGCGTCCGTCCGAACATCTGCAAGGCGCCGGCATTGGCGTAGACGATCCGGTCCGCGACCACCAGGTAGATGCCCACGAGAGTCTGGTCGAGCAGGCCCTGCAAGAACTGCCTCCTGCCCTCGATCTGGCAGCTGCGGCGGTGCAGACCCATCACCTGATCCAGGGTCGCGAGCAACGCTCCGGCAGTGAGCGGGGTTCCGACCCTGGCATCCACGTCCGGATGGGCCGCGCCGTTTCTCCGGGAGCCGCATCGTGTCGAGACGAGCAGGACGACCGGGATCGTGAGGGGCACGGTTTGAACACGCATGGCGTGGATCTCTTTCTCGAATCGGGCGAAGGCCTCCTCGTCCACCAGGCAGGCATCGACGATCTGACCGTCACCAGGCCATTTGTCGGTGAGTTCATACCGGCCGGCCAGCCAGCGCTCGAGGGCGCTGCGATCGCCCGGACACGAGATCAGCGCCAGGACTCGAGGCCTCATGACGCTCCCGGACGACCATCACCGAAGAACGCGCCTAGCCCCTTGGCGGGGCCCTTGATGCTCGCTCCACCCGGTCCGATCACCACTTCATGAACGGCGTGATCGAATGCCGACAGGCGTTTTTTCAGCACGAGCAGGAGCTTTCGTAACTCGACACCCCCGTCTGCTCTCGGGGCATCCCAGTGACGGAGCAGGATGACATTGTCCACGAGGTAACTGAATCGCTGATCCGTCACGGACGGGATGGTCCCCAGGGAACGGATCTCGGTCGTGAGGATCACCGTCACTCCCTCGCCCTGCAGGAACTTGCACAGCGCATGCAACCGGGCGACGATCTGCTCGTCGCGGACGGCCAGCTGGTACCCCGCGGTGCTGTCCAGCATGACCATGCCGATCTCCGAGCGTTCCAGCTCCCGTCGCATCAGGTCCTCGAATTCGTCGGCGGAGAGCAGGTGAGGTTCGATCCGGGTCAAGGTGAACAGTCCCCGGGCCATCAGGTCGGCCGGGTCCTGCCCCAGGTTTTCGAGTTGCCGGATCATGACCCGGGGTTCCTGATCGAAGGTGTAGACGAGGCACTTCTGTCCGCGCCGGCACCCGGCCAGCATCATCTGGAGACCCATGAGCGTCTTGCCCGTGCCTGCAGATCCCGTCAGGAGCGTGATGCTCCCGGCCTCGATTCCACCGCCCAGGATCGAATCGAGGCCGGGGACGCCCGTGTTTTGTCTGGCGAGGCTGCCTTCCCGGATCCGGACCTGCGACGTGAACAGGTGGGGAATGACCGCGAGCCCTTCGCAGCCCAGTTTCAGAGAATGCTGGCCTCCCTTGAAATCACTCCCTCGGGTCTTGATCACGCGGATCGTGCGGTCGGTGGTCATCAAGACGGGACGCGAGGAGACCTCGAAGACCCCGTCGACCATGAAGCCCAGGTCATCTGGCTCACCGGGAACCTGCTCGCAGGCGACCAGACTCGTGGCTCCTGCGTCGCGAAACAGGCGCAGGATCGACAGCATGGCCAGGCGGTACTGGTAGGGGTCTGGCGAGAGGAGGCGCAGGGTCCGGGCGAAGTCGACGAAGATGCGCACGGGGGCCAGGCGATTCACCGTCTGGATCAACTCGTGCATGATCCTGTGAAAGTCGGTCTCGGCCGGTGAGACCAGCCGGAAGGCCAGGGCGCGGGCCTCCTTGAACAGACCGAGGTCCAGCATGTCCACCTCATCCAGCAGGATCCCGAGCTGGGTGGCATTCGTTCGCAGGCGTTCGACGTCTTCACCCAGGGTGACGAGTAGACGCCGCCCCGCGGGAGCTTTGCAGGCCAGGAAGTGCAGGCCCAGCAGCGTCTTGCCCGTTCCTGGACCTCCTTGAACGGCATAGGCGTTTCCAGGGATCAGCCCTCCGCACAGGATCCGGTCGAGCCCCGGTACGCCTGTCGACAGACGTGGACCGGCCTGACAGCCATCGATGGGAGCTCGCTCAGTCATTCGACCACCCGTTCCGCATCGCGAAGACCCCCTCATCCTCACTCCGTTCCTGCAACAAGCCTTCTCCGATTCGCTCACAAATACGAGGTCGGGCACGTCCGGTCTGAACGGGTAGCCACGCACGCCGGTTGATTCCAGGACGTTGGTATTGATTTCATGATAAATAAATAATATAATCATGTCATGTCAGGGCGGGTGCCCGGGAGGTGACATGACGGGTTGGAACGTGCGATGGCAGATCAGGACCGTGCGGGCACGGTTCCCGTGGATGACGCCTCACTTGCTCGCGATCCGGGCAGGCCTTTCGGTGGACGCCGTGCGACGCCTCGAGACCGGCCGATCCCGGACCATCCACCTGGACACGTTGCGGCGTCTGTGTCTTGCCCTAGAATGCACGCCGGGTGACCTGCTCGCTTTCGTGCCCGACACGCCCCTGCCCGCGAAAACGGGGCGCACACCCCGAGCGGAGCATCGCTCGTGTGACATGACGCGAGTGGCGTGAACGAGTCGACGTTAAATTTGGCGTCCGGTTGCGTACAAGAAGCCTGGACTCTCTCCTCGCTCACCCCGGACGGGCTCATGCAACAGTGGCAGACCATCCTCCAGACTCTCGGCTGCGAAGCCTGGTTGCGCGACGCCTCCGGGCGCGTGTTGATGGTCAATGCGTGGGCCGCCGAGGTCATCGGTCAATCGGTCGAGGAGGTCGTCGGGCGGGATTACTCCGAACTGTCGTTTCCACCGGAGTTCGTGGCCCGCTTGCTCGAGGCTGATGCGCGGGTCCTCGCCTCCCGCGTTCCGGGTGAAGCTCCGCTCCCCCCGGCGATGGAAGGCGGACCTGCCCGGGTGACCCGTCTGGTTCCCGTCCAGCTCGACGAAACCACCTGGGGCGTGCTCGACCTCCGAGGCTCTGCCAGCGTCGAGGCCACCCAGATTCAGGAGCTGCGGAAAACCGTGCTCGAGCAGGCCGAACAGCTCGATCGCGAGACCTTCTTGCGGCGTGCCTTCCAGCAGTACGTTCCCTCCGAGGTCGTCAACCACATGACCGAGGCGCGCAGTCTATCGCTGTCCGGACGCCACGGCATCGTGACCGTCCTGCTGGCCGACCTGCGAGGATTCACCCGCTTCACCGAGGGGCGGGATCCGCAGGACGTGGTCGAGATCCTGAATCTGTATTTCGCGACGATCACGCCTCCGCTCGTGGAGCGCGGCGGCATGATCGACAAGTACATCGGGGACGCCGTGCTGGCCCATTTCGGCCTCTGGAACCACGAGCGAG
>JBIIHZ010000376.1:0-2800 GCA_044235265.1 Candidatus Sericytochromatia bacterium | reverse complement strand
TAGGGCTCGGGACGAGGTTCGAGCGAGATCCAGGACCCCGTGAACCAGTTCGGTCGAGAGACGCAAGCGATGACCCCGATTTTTCCGTTGCACCGGGCTGCCACGGCTTCGAGATCCGGCACGATGTGGGTGGGCGTGTCCGGTGCGTAGTGTCTGAGGTCTTGCCCGGGAGAGGGCAGGTGCTTGTTCGGGCTGCCCGTGTCGTGCAGGTGGCGGACGTCAGTACCGGACCATCCGGCCAGAGTTTCGGCTCCGAGGAGTCCCGGGCGCAGGATGGACAGGGTCCCGTCCGGTTCGTACCGGACGACCGTCGATTCGAGTCCCACGTGGCACGCACCACCGTCCAGGACCATCGGAATCCGCCCCCCCAGGCTGGACATCACGTGCCATGCGCGGGTCGGTGAGATGTGCTCGCTCCGGTTGGCACTCGGGGCTGCGACGGGAAGGGCCGCGAGCTCGAGCAGCGCACGCGCGACGGGGTGGGCCGGAATCCGGATCCCCACGTGGTCCAGGCCCGCCGTCACGATATCGGGCACGCGGCGGGTCCTGGGCAAGACGACGGTCAGAGGCCCGGGCCAGGCCCTTTCGACCAGACGGGCGATGGCGTCCGGCCAGCACGAGACGAGCTCCTGGGCCTGTTCTGCTCGGGCGACGTGCACGATCAGGGGGTTCGTGGCCGGTCGTCCCTTGGCCGCATAGATCTTCGCCACTGCACCGGGATCGAGGGCGTTTGCACCGAGACCGTACACGGTCTCGGTCGGGAATGCCACCAGTTCTCCCTCGTGCAGCAGGCGCGCGGCGTCACCCAGGACGGCCGGGTCGGGATGCAAGGGATCCAGTTCGAGACGGAGGGTCTGCACGGCAAGCTCCTGGTCGCCACGGTGGGGAGTGAAACGAACTCCGGGGACTCATCTCCCGCGGGTCACGAGCTGGCCGCATGCCGCGTGGACGTCGGCTCCCATGGTGCGCCGGACGGTGACCGGAATCCCGAGTGTCCTCAGGGTTGCGTGAAAGTCCTGGACCCGTTCCGGCGTCGGGGCCTCGAACGGGGCGCCGGGTACCGGGTTCCAGGGAATGAGATTCACGTGAAAGTCTCCGCCCCGGAGCAGCTCCGCGAGACGGTTCGCATCCGCGAGGGCATCGTTGATTCCGGTGAGCAGGAGATACTCGATGAAGATGCGGCGTCGGGTCCTGGACATGTAATCACGGCACGCCTCCATCAGCTCCGGGATCGGATGCCGGCGGTTCACCGGCATGAGGCGGTCTCGCGTCTCGTCATCCGCCGCGTGCAGCGAGAGGGCCAGATTCACTCCGCGCGCGTCGTGGGCGAATGCCCGGATCCCTTCCACCAGTCCGACGGTCGAGACGGTGATGCGTCGTCTGGCGATCGCCAGACCTCCGTCGTCGGCCAGGAGTTCGAGCGCGTCCCGGGTTCTGTCGTAAGCGTGAAAGGGTTCCCCCATGCCCATCAGCACGACGTTGGTCAGGCATTTGCCTTCCTGGCGCAGCTGTCGGTCGACGAAAAGGGCCTGTTCCAGGATCTCCGTGCTCGTGAGATGTCGGCCCAGACCTCCCTGGCCCGTGGCACAGAAGGTGCAGGCCATGGCACATCCAGCCTGGCTCGAGAGGCATGCGGTATGTCGCCCACCCAGATGCCGCATGAGGACGGTTTCGACGCGGACACCATCGGACAGCGCAAGCATCCACTTCGTGGTCTGTCCATCGGACGAGGCATGGGTTTCGACCGGCGTGACTCGCAGGGGCGCGCCTTCCTCATCGGACAGGATACGAGCCCAGGCCTCATCGTCGTGGTGCACGAGGGCCCGGTATGCTTGCAGGCGGTGGTCCCGCCGGATCTCCCGAGAGCCGCCGCGACCGGTCCACCAGAGGGCATCCTGAAGCATGAGTCCTCCTCTGAACGAGAGCGCGAAAGTTCACGCAGGAAGGCCCCCCGACGCCAAGGCGCCGAGGGGCCCACTCGCGGTGAAGCCGATCTTACTTGATCGAGATCTTGGCGCCAGCTGCTTCGAGCTTCGCCTTGATGGCCTCGGCGTCTTCCTTCTTGGTCTTTTCCTTGACGGGCTTGGGAGCGCCGTCGACCAGGTCCTTGGCTTCCTTGAGGCCCAGGCCGGTGACTTCGCGGACGACCTTGAGGACTTCGATCTTCTTGTCGCCTGCGGACTCGAGGATGACGTCGAACTCGGTCTTCTCTTCGGCAGGAGCCGCAGCGGCGGCCGCGGGAGCCATCATCATCGCGCCCATCGCGGGAGCAGCCGACACGCCGAAGGTCTCTTCGATCAGCTTGACCAGCTCGCTGACCTCGAGAAGGGTCTTTTCCTTGATCGCATCGACGATCTGTTCGTTGGTGAGAGTCGCCATCTTGTTTTCTCCTCGTTGGCACGACCCCGGAGGGTCATCACATCAGACTTAAGCGGATTCCTTCTCGCGTCGGACGGCATCCAGCGCGTAGACCAGGTTGCGCGAACCGCCCGACAGGGCGCTCGCAAGCTTCTGAGCGGGGGACTGCAGGCTGCCCAGCAGGCGACTCAGCAGGACTTCCTTGCTCGGCATGCTGGCCAGGGCCTTGACGCCCTCGGCATCGAGAGCCTTGCCCTCGAGCACGCCGCCACGAACCTTGATCTCGACCTTGCGCTTTTCCTTGGCGAAGTCGGCCACGACCTTGGCGGCCGCAACCGGATCCTCGAACCCGATCGCCAGCGCCGTGGGGCCAGCCAGCAGAGGCTCGATGGCCTTCCAGGAATCGTTACCGCGCGTGACGCGGTCGACCAGGGTGTTCTTC
>JBIIHZ010000037.1:0-9348 GCA_044235265.1 Candidatus Sericytochromatia bacterium | reverse complement strand
CGGCCCAGGTGCAGGCAAACCGCCGAGGCCTATGGAAGCCGGGTCACCGCGCAGGTTTCCATCCACGAGCGGGTTCTGAACGGCAGCTTCACGTCCGTCTGCAGCCTGACCGGTCATGCCCGGCATGGAAACGGTGCTGGCAGCGCGAGGCATCTCGACGTTGGAGGTGGAACGGACCACGGTCGCCGAAGCCTGCAGCGAGACGACACTGGCGGACTTGATATCGATGCTCACGACCGAACCCCCCGGCGTGGAGAACTCACCGCTTATCTTGTTCCCAGCTCTGCAGGCGCAGTTTCCTGGATCAATCAAAAAGAAATAAATACCAGGACAGTTTTAATGCGTGACGCGGGCTGGGCACGGGAGTCGCCGGTTGCGCACGTTCGAGACCCGCGGGAATCTCCCGCTGGGCTCAGATGACCGCGGACTGCTCCCGCTGAAGGCGGGCCGCATATTCCAGGTAAGCCCGGGCGATCGCGACCAGCGAGTCACCTTCATGGTGGGCCTCTTCCAGGCGGATCCGGACGGACGTCTCGAGCATCTTGCCCCTCCCCGGGCATGTCTTGGGCTTCGTTGGGTTTCAGTGTATGCGAACCGTCAAACCAGGGCTGTGACCCAGATCATGCTTTTTCCGTCTCCAGGCGATCGCCCCCGAAAAGATGAGGCGCCGGGCAGGCCGGCGCCTCACGAGAAGCGGGTACCGGAGCGGGTTACCGGTTCCAGATCGCCACGGGGGCGCCCCAGCGACCGTCCTGGCCCTGAGCCCGGACCTGCACGACTTGGCGACCCGAGAGGGCCGACGGCGGCAAGGAGAGGCGAGCCATCTGCCCATCGACCGACACGGCGAGACCGGTGCCGGGCTGGCCGAGACGACCGGTGAACGCCTCCACCCGCCGGACTCCCGTCGGGACCTGGACCTCGAGTTGCCCGTCGCGGGCCTGGACCGAGCGCACCTCGGGCCCGAAGACGGCAGCAGGCTCGTCTGCGACCTTGAGCAGGTAGAGCGCACCCGGGCGGTTCTCATCCCAGAACTTGCCCATCCGCGAGAAGGGGGGATCGAAGTTGTCGCCCCAGGAGCCGATCTCGGTGGTGTAGGCCAGCGTACCGAAGGTGCCGAAGGCCCAGTCGGTGGTGTCCCCCGAGGTGAAGTACAGGTCCTTCGACTGCTGGGGGGTGTACTTGTTGAACGTGGCCAGCTTGCGGCCGATCGCCGCCAGACGGGGATCGCGCGGCTCATCCGCCGTGTGGCCCCAGGGCCAGAGGATCAGGTTGCTGAACGAGTGGTAGGTCATCAGGAAGGTGAACTTCCGGCTCGCGACGAGATCCCGGATGGCCTGGGTCTCGGGCTCCGAGAAGGCTTCGGTACCCCGGAACGTGTCGGATTCGGGCGCGTCGCTCGCACCGGGGAGCCCCCACTTGAAGCCGTAGTTCCGGTTGAGATCGACCCCGATCCGCCGCTTGCCGCCCGTGACGTTGTTGACATTCTTGCGCTGGTCGGCACCCTTCTCGGCCAGCAGGTGACCATCCGGGTTCACCGTCGGCACCAGGTAGATGGCACGGTTGTCCACGTAGCTGGTGATCTCGGGATCCTGACCGTACTTCTCGAGCAGCAGGTGGGCGAGGTTCAGCACGACCTCGGGCGTGACGAGTTCGCGGGCATGGTGGTTGCCCATGTAGATGACGGCCGGCTTGGTCGCGAGATCACCCTTGCCGATCTTCAGGACCCAGAGGTCATGGCCGCCCTTGCCCTGTCGCTTCAGCCATGAGTCGCCGAAGTCCTCGAGACGGGCAAGCTGGGGGAAACGGGTGGCGAGGTCGCGCAGATCCGCTTCCATCTGGGCGACGGTCTTGTAGCCCTTGTCGAAGTTGTTCTGGGTTTCGGGCAGGTTCTCGATCCGCACGCGCATCGCCTCGACCCTGGCGAGCGCTTCCCGGGTCATGGCGCCCTTGACCCGGGTTCCGTCGGTACCCCAGACGTCCAGACCTGCCGAGACCAGCTCGCCCAGCTTGCGCGGATCCTTCTCGTAAAGGATCACGGGAACCAGTCCCGTGGGAGAGGCCTCCAGTCGGGCCCTGGCGCGCGAGACCTCGGTGGCCGAGTAGGACAGGTTGCGCGCGGGACTCACCATGCCGCAACCGGCGAGCGTCGCGAGCGTGAGCCCGAGAGACAGGGACGTGCGCAGGGCGGATGAGAGCCGCTTCATCGGGACCTCCTGGGTCGGTGGGGGGGCGTGCTGCTTAAACGTTTCTTAATTGTACGCTAACCTTTTATAGATGATCCACTCCCTGAACTTGCGTGGAATGCGCGACACGCTTGTCCAGGCGGGGGAAACTGGGCTAGACTCCAGGGCATGCCGCTCGATCCTGAAGTGCTCGCCGACGATTCGTCCCTGGAGGCCAGTGAGCGCGTACGCGTGCTCTCCGAACGCTTCGCTCTCCTCCTGACCGAGGTGCGACGCGTCATCGTGGGCCAGGGGCACCTGCTGGATCGGTTGCTGGTGGCGCTGCTTGCGGATGGCCACGTGCTGCTCGAGGGGGTTCCCGGGCTCGCGAAGACCCTGTCCATCCAGACTCTCGCCCAGGTCTTGCAAGCGGAGTTCGCGAGGATCCAGTTCACGCCGGATCTGCTGCCAGCCGATATCCTGGGCACGTCCATCTTCGACGCCCGCAAAGGGCGATTCCAGACCAAGCGCGGTCCGGTGTTCACCAATCTGCTGCTCGCGGACGAGATCAACCGGGCACCCGCAAAGGTCCAGAGTGCCCTGCTCGAGGCGATGCAGGAGCGACAGGTCACCTTCGGGGGCGAGACCATGGAGTTGCCACGCCCCTTCCTGGTTCTTGCCACCCAGAATCCCATCGACAACGAGGGCACCTATCCCTTGCCCGAGGCCCAGCTCGATCGCTTCATGCTCAAGGTCAAGGTCGGGTATCCGACTCGCCAGGAAGAACTCGAGATCGTCGAGCGGATGACGCGCCCCAGCCGGGTCGAGTTGCAGCGTCTGGGCGATCTCGACCTGATCGCCCAGGCCCGCGCATGTCTCGAGGCCGTGCACGTCTCCGACAAGATCAAGCGCTACGTCGTCGATCTCGTCCACGCGACTCGCTCACCCCGGGAGCACGGTCTCGAGTCCCTGGCAGAGCTCGTGTCGTTCGGTGCGAGTCCCCGGGCCAGCATCCATCTGACCCTCGGGGCCCGGGCACATGCCTTTCTCAGGAAGCGCAGCTACGTGTTACCCGAGGACGTCAAGGCGATCGCCCCGGACGTGCTCCGTCACCGCATCCTGCTTTCTTACGAGGCCGAGGCTCAGGACGTCTCGGTCGAGGATGTGATCCGGAAGGTCCTGGCGGGCGTCAAGGTCCCCTGATGACGCAAGAGGCCTCCGATCTGGCCCGGCGTATCCGGCGCGTGGAGCTCCGGTCTACCCGGCTGGCCCGGGGGCGCTTCGGTGGGGCCTGGCACAGTGTCTTCAAGGGGCAGGGCATCGACTTCCACGAGGTGCGCGAGTACCAGGAAGGTGACGACGTCCGGCAGATCGACTGGAATGTCACGGCCCGCCTCGACAGGCTCTTCGTCAAGCAGTTCGTCGAGGAACGAGAACTCACCGTCGTCGTGGCCGTCGATACTTCGGCCTCCCTGCGGGTCGGTTCCCGGGTGCGTCTGAAGCAGGACCTCGCTGCCGAGTTCTGCGCCACCGTGGCTTTCTCGGCCGTCCAGAACCATGATCGCGTGGGCCTCTATACCTTCGATGCCCGCGGACATCGCTACGTGCCTCCTGGCAAGGGGCGCAACCATGCAACTCGCCTGTTGCGGGATCTGCTCGTCCAGGGTCGGGACGGGGGGGCGACCCGCATCGACGAGAATGTCCGCCTCCTGCATCGCCTGCTCCCCCGACACGCGATCGTCTTCCTGGTCTCCGACTTCCTCGAGTTACCCTCCCGCGCGGCTCTCCGGGCCTTTCATCCCCACGTGGACCTCATCGCCGTCACGTTGCTCGATCCCGTCGATCGGCAACTTCCCGACGTGGGGTGGCTGGAGGTGCAGGATCCCGAAACGGGGGTCGTCCGGCTCATCGACACGCATGACCCGCGCTTGCGAACCCGCTACGCGGAGACGGCGGCCCGTCATCACGAGGCCCGGACCCGGCTTTTCCGGGAGGCCGGGGTCGACCAGCTCGTGCTCGAGACCGATCGCCCTCTCGTCCCCGTGCTCGGCAGGTTTTTCGAGCAGCGCGCACGTCGGCGCTTGCGGCCGAGGCGGAGCAGGCCGTGACGGCGCGAAGCGTCTCCTGGGTTCTCGCCATGCTGGTTCTGGCCCGTCCGGCTCTGGCCTGCGACACCTGCCCACCTGCCGCGTTCGCCGGCGCAGCGACCGCCTCGACCACGGTCCCGACGGGATCGCCCTCCGTCCAGTCGCCTCAGACCTGGCTCTTGCCACTGGTGCAAGCTCCCGGCTCCCTGCCGGGGGATCCGGACGAGGGACGTGACGAGATCCAGGTCCTCCTCGAGGCCGACCACCTCGAGGAGGACGAGCAGTCCGGCGTGGTCCTGGCCGTGGGGCACGTGAAGGCCCGGTACGGAGAGTTCGTGCTCTCGGCCGACCGCCTGGAATACCACCGAGGCGAGTCCCGCGGCACAGCCGAGGGCGTCGTCACCCTCGAGCGCGGGGTCTACCACCTGCGCTGCACCGACCTGACCTTCGACCTCGGACGCCGCGTCGCGGATGCCCGGGACTGGCAGGCCCTCGTCGAGAAGCAGGTGTGGCTGGGCGGTCTACGTCTTCACCTTGCGCCCGACCTCGTGGTCAGTGAAGATGCCCGGATCTCCCCGTGCTTGCAGGTGGATCCCGGCTACTGGTTCGCCGGGGATCGGTTCGAGTGGTCCCCCGCCCGGAAAAGCTGGAATTTCCGGGGAGATTGGGTCTCGGTGGTGGTCGCGGGTCTCACCGTCCTCAAGTTACCCTATCTGGTCGCGACCGTGGGGGACGGTGCCCGTCAGGGCAACGATGCCCTCAAGGCCCGAGATCTCTCGCTGGGCTACAACGGGGTCCAGGGGGTCACGCTGGATGGCCGGATGACCTTCCAGGTGAGCGAGCGCCCCATCCAGTTGCCTGTCAGAGTCATGTCGGGGCGCGGGGTGGCTCTCGGTCTGTCCGAGTCGATCCGGAACGACCTGGGGGAATGGCGCCTCGACGGCAACTTCACCCAGTACTGGCCCTGGCTCACGCCGGCTTCGGGCTCCGTCGATGCCGGGCGCGCAGGGGGACATCTCAACGCCGCCTGGCTCGCGGAGACGGGCCCGCTCCGTTCCAGCGTGAACGTGGGCTATCGGGTCGATCTGGGACGTCGGAACGACCTCGAGTACCAGGTCGACCCCAGCGGTTTTCCCGTTCACAAGTTGCCTGAGGTCTCGCTCAGCTGGCAGGGGCTGGCCTCGGAAGGCTGGAGCCTGGTGCCGAGCTTGCGCACCGGTTATCTGATCGAAGAGATGATCGGGAACGGGGCGCTGCTCTTGCAGGGGGGCCTGGCACTCGGGATGCCCGCCTGGCAGGCACCGGGTGGCTGGACGGTCCAGCCTTATGGCGGTGCCTCGGCAACGGCCTATGGCGCTACTCTCCTGCAGGGGAAGCCGATGGCCGTCCTGCAGGGAAGCAGCCAGAGTGTCGTCTCGCTCGGCGTCCAGAGCACCTGGAACTGGGCGGACTGGCTCCAGTTCCGGCTGATGCTCGAATCGCAGCCGGTGACGGTCACGGGAAATGGGCTCGTTTCGGGCACGCCCTTCGTCCACGACCGGGCCTCCAGCGTGGAGAGGGTCCTCACGGATCTGCGACTCCATGTGTGGGGGCCCTGGTCCACCGGCATCATGGCCTGGTGGGCGCGTCCGAGCAGCCTGACGGCCGGGGACAGCCCCTTCATGCTGGGCGACCTGGCCTACCGCATCGAATACGGGTTGAACTGCCTGGGGCTGGCTGTCACGATGCGTCCGCCCCGAGGGCAGCAGCCCTTTCAGGCCACCTTCGATTACAACGTCGTGGCCTTCTAGCGCTTGAATCTCAGATCGACGATCGCCCGGTACTCCCCGCCGTTCGCCCGATCCCGGACGTTGCTGCTCGTATCCCCGACCCTCAGCCGGATCTCGACACGAGCGCGTCCGGATCCCGATGGGTTCGTCAGGTAGTCCCGGAAGGCGGACGTCGAGAGGGCCACGGGCACGGTCAGGACCGCCGTGGGACCCGACTTGATGGCCGTTCCAGGCAGGAAGGTCACGGGACTCGAGAGGCTCCGGGTGACGACGCTGGAATCGAGACCCGTATCGCTCGTCGGAAGCGCCAGGTCGTTCTCGTTGAGATACTGGAGCTGGACCCGGCGAACCGTCAGCGAACTCGAGGCCCCGGGCGGACGATGTAGCGCCAGCCGCACGTCGGACGACGGCGAGTACGTCAGCCCCGCGGAGGCCGTGGCCACCTCGATACTCGTCAAGGTCTTCATGTTGACGGAGTCGAACACCCCGTCGCTGTCCAGGGTATCTGTGGCATCCTCGGGAGCGTCGATGGGAAGCACCAGCGCGACGGCGAGCCGGGTCGGCGCATTACGAGAGGCCTGAGCGGTGCTGACCGGTTTGGTCGGATCGAACGCCTGGATGAGCGTCTGGACGGTCGGAGAGTTGATGCCGTCGAAGCTGGCTTTCAGGTTGACGACGCGCCCGCTGGGAACCCGGGTCAGGACGTATTCCCCCGGCCCCAGGCTTCCCTGGGAGCCGGTTTCGAGAGTCACGGTCTCGCCGAGGCCCGTGTAGGAGACGTTCGCACCGTCCGAGACGGCCGCCCCGTCGACCGGTTTCCCCGCACGGTCGATGACCTTGCCGATGATCGTTCCGGTCGGGAACGGGGGGCGGTAGTCGGGCGGAACCGTCCCGAAGAAGCTGTATAGCTGATCACAGGCGGACAGGAGGGTACCTGATGCGAGGGCGAGCATGAGCCCGAGGCGCCTGGCCGTGGAAACGGTTCGAACGCCCATCAGTTACCCCCCCCGGTGGAGATGACCGCCGTGCGGAAGTTCACGGTGAAGGTGCCCTCGGCCTTGATCGGATACTGGTTCTCGTCGCGTCCGTAGAAGGTCACGAAGCCCGACAGGTTGCTGCTCCAGTTCTCGGGGTTCACCGAGACCAGGTTCCCCAGCGTCACGAAACCGTTGTCGATCGCATACCGGATCACGCTCTCGGGCACGATGGGTACCGTGCAGATACCGGGCCCCGCTCCCACGACCCCGCCGACACCACCGCCGGGCAAGCCACCACCTGGCACGCCTCCACCGGCACCTCCACCCACGCCTCCACCGGCACCTCCACCCACGCCGCCTCCCGCGGATCGGTTGACGAACACGGTGGCTGCGAGACGACGCTTGGGAATCGTATAAGAGCTGATCTCGGCGCCATCCTGGTTGCGATAGGTCACGTCATAGTCGGTGAACAGCACGGCGGGAGTGGTGTCGTTGGGATACGGCGAGAGCGTGAAATCCGCATTCCTGGTTTCGTAGACGAACAGGGCCTTTGACCGGTCATACTCGATCTTGCTCTCGACGACCTGCGGTGAGACCGTCACGAGAATGCGCGCCGTCGGCAGGAACGGGTTACCGACCTGGTAGGCGGCGCAAGCAGAGGTCATGAGCACGAGCGCGGCTCCCAGAAGCCTTCGCGAGCGGAAACGGACGCGGTCCACCTGGCAATCCTCTCGACGTCATCCACGGTGTCCAACCTATACCCGGGACACCTTCACTCTTACCATTCCACCGCCGCGTCGATCCGGGGGTGACCCGCGTCACCCCACCCGAAAAGATGCATGTTGACGTTGTGATCGCGGGTACAGGCTGTCGTCGTGTGCTCTTGCTACGATCACGCCGTCAACAACCTTCGGGTAGGCTCCGGGCCGAGGAGAAGAGGATCACCTGCATGAAACGACGTCCGACCACGAAGAAAACCCAGTCCGGTCTCGAGGATGCCGCCGACACTCCCGTGATCCCCGAAGCCGATGAGACGTTCAACCAGCGGGCGACCTTCTATTTCTCGGAAGACCAGCTGCTCTCGCTCGAGGTCGTGATGCTCAAGTTGCGGACCGAACAGCGCATGAAGGTCGGCAAGTCCGAGATCATGCGGGCCGCGCTGGACTTCATCCTCGAAGATTACAACCAGAACAAGGACCGCTGCTGGCTGGTCCGGCGCCTCCAGGGGTAGCCCTTCTGACGGGCCGTGCCCCCTGGTGGCCTGGTAGTGGTATCATCGCCGTGTTCGCCCTCCCCGTTCCGTGAAGGAGTATCTGTCCCATGCTCAAGCGTCTGGTCCTGCTCTCGCTCGTCGCCGTTTCCATGAACCTCGTCGCCTGCTCGGGTGGTGAGAAGTCCGAGGAGCCCACCAGCACCACCGCGTCCGAGGCCCCCGCTGCCGAGGCGTCGCCCGCTGCCGAGGCTGCTTCCGAAAGCGCCCCCGCCGGTGAGGCCGCTCCCGCCGAAGCCGCCGCTAGCGAGGCCCCGGCCGAGGCTGCCAGCGAGGCGCCTGCGCACTAGTCCACCGGTCTCCGGTCCGTTCAAGGGAGGCTCCACGCGCGTGGAGCCTTCTTTTTGTTCTCGATCATGATATCATTATGACATGATCGAGCTCGATGACAGGATGGCGCTGGTGGCCTGGTCCGACGTGGAGGGGGCCGGGCCGCGGACGCTCGCCCGTCTGCGCGCTCGCCTCGGCGGCCTGGCGCAGGCCTGGCATGCCCCGGCTCGCGTGCTCGTCTCGCAGGGAGGACTTGCCCCGGATCGTGCCATCGCCCTGGTCCAGGCCCGCGACGCCCGAGATCCCGTGAGGCTCTGGCAACGGCACCTGGCCAGTGGTCTCGACCTGGTCCTGGATTCCGATGCCCGCTTTCCCGACCTGCTTCGTCACATCCCGGTCCCTCCGCTCGCGCTCTGGACCTCGGGCGATCTGGGACACCAGGAACGGGCCATCGCGATCGTCGGGACCCGGCGTCCCACACCCTACGGGTGCCGCGTCGCGGCCCGCCTGGCCGGCGAGCTCGCTGCCCGTGGCGTGGTGGTCGTCTCGGGCCTTGCCCTCGGGATCGATGCCGAGGCCCATGCAGCTGCGCTGGTCCGGGGGCGGACCTGGGCCGTGCTCGGCTCGGCTCTCGATCGGATCCATCCGGTCTCCCATCGGGAACTCGCGCGACGGATTGTCCGGTCGGGTGGCTGTCTCATCAGCGAGTATCCGCCCGGCACCGGGGCTGCGCCCTGGCGTTTCCCCGCCCGGAACCGACTGGTGGCGGGCCTCTGTCGCGGGACCGTCGTCGTCGAGGCGCCTGAACGGTCA
>JBIIHZ010000375.1:0-2807 GCA_044235265.1 Candidatus Sericytochromatia bacterium | reverse complement strand
GGGTGTCGGCGGCACCGGGCGCGAGGCGGGCCGCGGCTCCGGCGAACGTCGGGGCGAGGGCCGCGAGCGACCGCTCGGCCGCGACGAGGCCCGCGAGTTCCGAGACGAAGAACGGATCGACCCCCGTGCGGCGGGCGACGTCCTCGACGGTCATGCCGGCCTCGAGGGCGCGGCCCATGGCGAACAGGCGGGTGGCCGTGGGGCGCGCGAGGCGAGTCTCGAGGTCGTCCGCGGGACCGTGCAGGAGGCCCGTGGCGCCGATCTCGAGCGAGGCGATCGCTTTTTGCAGCGATTCCTTGAAGGTGCGCCCGATGGCCATGACCTCGCCGACGGCGCGCATCGAGGTGCCGAGCAGGCCCACGGGGTCGCCGAACTTCTCGAAGTCGAAGCGGGGGGCCTTGGTCACGATGTAGTCGATGGTGGGCTCGAAGCAGGCCGTCGTGCCCGTGATGTCGTTGCGCAGCTCGTCGAGGTGGTAGCCGACGGCCAGCTTGGCGGCGAGGCGGGCGATCGGGAAGCCCGTGGCCTTGCTCGCGAGGGCACTCGAGCGCGAGACGCGCGGGTTGATCTCGATCATGACCATGCGGCCGGTGCGCGGGTTCACGCCGAACTGGACGTTGGCGCCGCCCGTGTCGACCCCGATGGCGCGGATGGCGCGGATCGCGGCGTCGCGCATGAGCTGGTAGTCGTGGTCCGGCAGGGTGAGGGCCGGCGCGACGGTCCAGCTGTCGCCGGTGTGGACGCCCAGCGGGTCGAGGTTCTCGATGGTGCACACGATGACGACGTTGTCGCGGCCGTCGCGCATGACCTCGAGCTCGAATTCCTTCCAGCCGACGAGGCCTTCTTCCACGAGCACCTGACCGATGGGACTCGCCGCGAGGCCCTGCTCGACCAGGCTCCGGGCCTCTTCCAGGGTGTGGGCGATGCCGCCGCCGGTGCCGCCCAGGGTGAACGAGGGGCGCACGACCAGGGGCAGGCCGATGCGCTCGAGGAGCTGGCTGGCCTGGTCCCAGCTCGTGACGGTCTCGCTCGCGGGCAGGTCGAGCCCGACGCCTTCCATGGCTTCCTTGAAGCGGGCGCGGTCCTCGGCGCGCTCGATGGTGTCGGCCTTCGCCCCGATGAGCTCGACGCCGTACCGCGCGAGGATGCCGCGCGAGTCGAGCTCCATGGCGAGGTTCAGGGCCGTCTGGCCGCCCAGGGTGGGCAGGAGGGCGTCGGGGCGCTCGCGCTCGAGGATGGCCTCGAGGACCTCGGGGACGAGGGGCTCGATGTAGGTGCGGTCGGCGAGCTCCGGGTCGGTCATGATGGTCGCGGGGTTGCTGTTGACCAGCACGACCTCGTAGCCTTCCTCGCGGAGGGCCTTGCAGCCCTGCGTGCCGGAGTAGTCGAACTCGCAGGCCTGCCCGATGACGATGGGGCCGGCGCCGAGCACCAGGATCTTGCGGAGGTCGGTACGACGCGGCATGGGCCTACCCGTGGGCGTAGATGCGCCCCGCGGGCCGCATCATGTGGAAGAACGTGTCGAAGAGGTAGCGCGAGTCGTGGGGACCCGGGGCCGCCTCGGGGTGGTACTGGACGGACATGAGGGGCAGGGTGCGGTGGCGCATGCCCTCGAGCGTGCCGTCGAAGAGGTTCACGTGGGTGACGACGAGGTCGTCGCCCAGGGCGCTCACGTCCACGGCGTAGTTGTGGTTCTGCGAGGTGATCTCGATGCGGCCGGTCTCGAGGTGGCGGACGGGATGGTTGCCGCCGTGGTGCCCGAAGGCCAGCTTGTAGGTGGTGCCACCGAGGGCGAGGCCCAGGATCTGGTGGCCGAGGCAGATGCCGAAGAGGGGCACCTGGCCGACGAGCTCGCGGACCGTCCGGATGATGTGGGGGACGCCGGCGGGGTCGCCCGGGCCGTTCGAGATGAGGACGCCGTCGGGGCGGTCCCGGAGGATGACGTCGGCCGGGGTGGCGGCCGGGTAGACCTCGACACCGCAGCCGAGCATGGCGAGGGACTTCAGGATGCTGCGCTTGGTGCCGCAGTCGAGGACGGCGACGCGCGGGGCCTCGGGCAGGGAGGGGCGCGCGAAGGTGTGGCGGCGGCGCGTCGTGACGTGCTGGACGGTGTCGCAGCCGTCGATGCCCGGGTACTGGCGGGCCTTCGCGACGAGTTCCTCCGGGTCGAGGTCTTCCCCGATGGCCAGGCAGACGTGCAGGAGGCCTTCCGAGCGGATGAGCCTGGTGAGGGCGCGCGTGTCGAGGCCGGAGATGCCGAGGATGCCGTGGCGCTCGAGGTAGCGGCTGAGGGTCTCCTGGGACTGGAAGTGGGCGGGGTGGTCCGTCGCCTCGCGCACGATGAGGGCCTCGACCGAGGGGATGATGGCCTCGTCGGCGCGGGCGCTGGCGCCGTAGTTACCGACCATGGGGGCCGTGAGGACGACGGCCTGGCCCTTGTAGGAGGGGTCGGAGAGGATCTCCTGGTAGCCGGTCATGGAGGTGTTGAAGACGAGCTCGGCGCAGCATTCGCCGCGGGCGCCGAAGGACCGGCCGGTGAAGACGGTGCCGTTGGCCAGGGCCAGGGTGGCTTTCAGGGGGTGCCTCCGGTTTCCGGGTTGCCGAGAGATGCATATTATGCGAATATTTGTCGCATAAATTGATAATACTCGCTCCGGACCGGAGCAGGCAACCCCCGGAGGGGAGAAGTGGTGATGAACAGGACCGAGCGCCACCAGCTGCTGCTGGAGCTGATCGGGTCGGGGCGGTACGCGACCCAGCAGTCGCTCCGTCAGGCCCTGGCGAACCGGGGTGTCACGGTCACGCAG
>JBIIHZ010000036.1:0-9388 GCA_044235265.1 Candidatus Sericytochromatia bacterium | reverse complement strand
CGCAACCGACCATCAGGACGTGACGGGTGGGCGTGCTCGGGAGGATGATGTCGCCCCGGAGCCGTTCCCGCAGCTGTTTCCAGCAGGCGAATTGCTGCAGGATCTCGCGGTGTGTCCATTCGCCTGGCATGTGGGTCTCCCTGGTCGACGCTCCGGCGTCCGGCAGTATACCAGTCAGCCCGGAATGGCGACCAGACGGCCGGTCTTCCTGGTCGTTTGACTTGGCTGACGGTCGTTCGTATGATGACGCGCGTCCGTTTTCATCCCCGATCGCGATGCGACCCGGGTACGTCTCCGGCAAGGTGGCCGGGGACCTCGCGAAGGAGCGTTTCAGGTGCGCAAGCTGGTGGCTTTCTATTCCCGCCCGGACGACGTCGAGGCCTTCGAGAAGGCTTACTGGGAGACCCACGTCCCGCTGGTTCGCCAGGTCCCCGGGCTGCTCGACGTGGTGGTCAACCGGTTCAGCGATTCCCCCATGGGGCCCGCTCCGTATTACATGACGGCCGAGCTGCACTTCGCCGATCCGGCCGCGTTCGATGCCGGCATGGCCTCGCCCGAGAACCGGGCGGCAGGCAAGAACCTCATGAGCTTCGCGAAGGGGATCGTGACCTTCGCGATCGCCGACGTGGCGCGTGCCCCGGAGCCCGTCGCGTGAGCCTGGAATATCCCGAGGCCGCACCGGCCGCCACGTTCGACTTCGCCCGCATCCGCTACGAGAAGCACGACCATCGGGCCACCATCACCATCCATCGCCCCGAGGTCTACAACGCCCTCGACTTCCGTACCCTGCGGGAGCTGTCTCGCGCCTTCGAGGACGCCAGCTGGGATGACCGGGTCCGGGTCGTCGTGCTCACGGGGGCCGGGGACAAGGCTTTCTGCACGGGAGCGGACCTCGACGAGCAGGAATCGTTCTATGCGCGTCCCCAGGATTACTGGAAGTGGATGGGGGCCTTCATCGAGGCGCTCGAGAAGCTCCGGAACATCGGGAAACCGACCATCGCTCGCCTGAACGGGATGACCGTCGGGGGGGGCAACGAGTTCAACATGTGCTGCGACCTGGCGATCGCCGCCGAGCACGTCGTGATCCGCCAGGTCGGGACCGCTCGCGGGTCCGTGCCGGCCGGCGGGGCGACCCAGTGGCTGCCGCTGATGGTCGGCGATCGCCGCGCCCGCGAGATCCTGTGGCTCTGTGACAGCATCTCCGCGGCCCAGGCCCTCGAGTGGGGCCTCGTCAACCGGGTGGTTCCCGCCGACCGCCTGGATGCCGAGGTCGATGCGATGGTCGCGAAGCTCGTGGACCGTCTGCCCGACTGCATGCGCTACACCAAGGAGCAGACGAACTTCTGGAAGGCGCTGTCCTGGAACCAGACCATCGGTCACGCCCGGGACTGGCTGGGCGTCCACAGTGACGCCTACGAGGTCCGGGAGGGCATCGGTGCCTTCCACGCCAAGCGTCCCATCGATTATGCGGCCGTGCGTCAGCACGCCGGGGCCACGGGCACGGTCTGCCCGTCCTGCGAGACGGTCAACCCGCGCGAGAATCGCTTCTGCGGCCAGTGTGGTCACGCGTTGACGGAGGTGAAGGCATGAGTACCGCGTCCCCCCTCGAGACCGCGGGTGTCGAGGTGCCTGCCTACGAACACCTGCTCGTGCGGACCCACGGCCGCGTCGGCGTGGTCCAGCTCAACCGACCCAGGGTCCTGAACGCGCTGTCCCCCGAGGTCATGCTCGAGGTGGCCACGGCCCTGGAGGCCTTCGATGCCGACCCGGAGATCGGGGCGATGGTTCTCACGGGTTCCGAACGGGCCTTCGCGGCCGGGGCCGACATCAAGGCGATGTCCGAGACCACGGTCTCGATGATGTTGCGCCGGGATTTCCTGAAGGTCTGGGACCGGATCGCGGCAATCCGTAAGCCGCTCATCGCGGCCGTCAGCGGGTTTGCGCTGGGTGGCGGGTGCGAGTTGATGCTCATGTGCGACATGGTCGTGGCCTCCGAGACGGCCCGTATCGGGCAGCCCGAGATCACGCTCGGAGTCATCCCGGGGGCTGGTGGCACCCAGCGCCTGGCCCGCGTCCTCGGCAAGGTCCGCACGATGGAACTGGTGTTGCTGGGCGGCCAGATTTCTGCCGGGCAGGCCCTGGACTGGGGCCTCGTCAACCGCGTCGTGCCCGTCGAACTGTACCTGGATGAGGCGCTCAAGCTGGCCGGGCAGCTCGCGGCCTTGCCGCCCCTGGCCCTCCAGCTGGCCAAGCAGTCCGTGCTGAAGGCCCACGAGACCTTCCTGCGCGAGGGCCTGGCGCTCGAGCGCCAGAATTTCTCGCTGCTGTTCGGCACCGACGACCAGAAAGAGGGGATGCGGGCCTTTCTCGAGAAGCGCGCTCCCGAGTGGAAGGGGACCTGACATGGCCGAGACGACCACCCTCCGGATCGAGGTTCGGGACCCGGGCATCGGCTGGATCACCCTCGACCGACCGCAGGTCCTCAATGCCTTCGACGACGTCATGAAGCGGGAGTTGCGCCAGGCCATCGAGGCCTTCGGCCGAGATGCCACGGTCCGCTGCATCGTGATCACGGGGGCCGGCAAGGGGTTCTGTTCCGGACAGGATCTCGACCATCGGGATCCCGACGGGCCCGCTCCCGACCTCGGAGAGACCCTGCGTTCGCTCTACAACCCGCTCATCATGGCCATCCGCAAGGTCGAGAAGCCCGTCTTGGCTGCTCTCAACGGGGTGGCGGCCGGGGCTGGCCTCAGCCTGGCTCTGGCATGTGACATGCGCATCGCATCCGAAAAGGCGAAACTCATCGAGGTGTTCGCGCGCGTCGGACTCGTGCCCGATGCGGGGAGCTCGTATTTCCTTCCCCGGCTCGTCGGCCTCGGTCGAGCGTTCGAGATGATGGCGCTCGCGAGCGACGTGGATGCGGTGACGGCCGAACGCTGGGGCCTGGTGAACCGGGTCGTGCCGGCCGACCAGCTCGAATCCGAGACGATGGCCCTGGCCACCCGTCTCGCCCAGGCGCCGACGAAGGCGATCGCCCTGATGAAGCGCGCGCTGGAGCGCTCCTTCCAGACCGATCTGACCGACCAGCTCGATTACGAGGCGCATCTCCAGCACATCGCGGGTCGGAGCCAGGACTTCCGGGAAGGGGTTTCCGCCTTCCTGGCGAAGCGCCCCGCCGCTTTTCAGGGGCGATGAGCGCCCCCCCCGGGGCGCAGGGTATAACATGGGGGTCGAGACGCCCCGGCGGCGTCCACGAGAACAGGGAGTTGGTCAATGACGACGACGCTCGACAAGGAAGAGGCCCTGCTGGCCAAGATCGCTCGCGGTGAGACGATCGAGTCGGCAGACGAGATGACGGACGAGTACCGGCAGCACCTCGTGAACCTCATGACGATGCAGGCCGATTCGGAACTCGCCGGTGGCCTGGGTTACGTCCCCTGGATCGCCAAGGCTCCCAACCTGCACGAGAAGTTCATGGTCAGCATCATCGTCAAGGACGAGATGCGTCACGCCACGGCCATGTACAAGCTGCTCGCCGATCTCGGCATCGACACCGAGGCCCACATCGCGCAGCACGATTACACGATGCGGATCGAGGACGGCGAGGCCAACATCGGCGCCGAGCGCAAGGCGGACGATGGCCGGGTCAACATCTTCTATTACCCGATCGAGACCTGGGTCGACTTCATCATGTTCAACTTCTGCATGGACCGCGGGGCGGGCCATCAGCTGCACGACGTGCTGCAGTGCTCGTACGGTCCCTGGCGCCGCGAGATCCAGAAGATCTTCCGCGAGGAGATGGCGCACGTGAAGCACGGGGATGACTGGGTCAAGAAGCTGGCCCACGATCCTGCCACGAAGGACGAATGCCAGGCCGGGCTCGACAAGTGGTACCTGCGCACGATGAACATCTTCGGTCGTCCGGGTTCCCGCCGGAATGCGCTGTATCGCAAGTTCGGTCTCAAGGTCCGGGACAACGACGAGGTCCGCCAGGCCTTCCATGACGACATCGCACCCAAGGTCGCCGAGTGGGGTCTCACGCTGCCGACATGGCAGCCTTCCTGGTAGGTCGGCATGACATCCATCGCCGTGGTCGGTGCCGGCACCATGGGGGCCGGCATCGCCCAGGTGGCCCTGGAGGCCGGTACCGACAAGGTCTTTCTCGTCGACGCACACGAAGCCGCCCTCGAGCGGGCTCGCGAGCGCATCACGTCGGGGTTGACGCGCAGGCGTGACCGGGGACAGCTGGCCACCGGGGTCCTCGAAAACCTCGACCAGCGCCTCGTCACCCTCTCGCGTGTCGAGGAACTCGGCGCGGTCTCCGCATCCCTCGAAGGGGTCGTGGAGGCCGTGCCCGAACGTCTCGACCTCAAGCTGGAGGTGCTGGCCCGGATCGAGGCGCAACTGGGTTCCTCGACCTGGATCGGGTCCAACACCTCCAGCTTGCCCATCGCCCGGCTGGGCTCGGCGCTTGCGGATCCGTCCCGCCTCGTGGGTATCCATTTCTTCAATCCCGTGCCGCTCATGCGGCTGGTGGAGCTGATCCCCACCCCCCGGACGCGGCCCGAGGTCCTCGAGCGCGTGCGGACGTGGGTCGCCACCCTGGGCAAGCGCGGCCTCGAGGTTGCCGATGCGCCCGGCTTCCTGGTCAACCGCGTGGCGCGACCCTATTACCTGGAGGCGCTGAGGCTCGTCGGGGAAGGGATCGCGGACATCTCCACGGTCGACCGGCTGCTGCAGCTGGGTGCCGGCTTCCGGATGGGGCCCTTCGCCCTGATGGACCTCATCGGGGTCGACGTCAACCTGGACGTCACCCGCTCGGTGTACGAGGGGTTCTCCCACGAGCCGCGTTTCCGGCCTCACCCGCTCCAGATCCGGCAGGTCGATTCGGGCTGGATCGGCCGCAAGGTCGGCCCCGGATTCCACCCGGAAGCTCCCGTGGTCGCGGCTCCCGTCCCCGGCCAGCCCGTGCGTCCCGCGCGCATGGCCGTCCTCGGAGACGGTCGTGAGGCCGCGTGGTTCGCCACCCGGCTGTCGGCCGCCGGCCATACGATCGTGCGCGACCTCGAGACCCTCGAACCCGGTCTGCTCGAGTGGGCCATCCTCCCGTTACCCCCTGCGCCCGTCGAGCGCGAGGAAGCCTGGTTGACCTGGCTGGATGCCGGCCTCGAACGGGTCAACGGGCTGGTCTGCCCGGGGACCACGCTGGCCGCCTCCGAGGTCGCTCGCGAACTCAGGCACCTCGGGGCAGGGCACCTGGCCGATCGGGTCCTCGTGACGGGCACGCAGGTCGTGGACGACCCACACCTGCTCGAATGGGCCCCCGCCAGCGGTGCGCAGGCACGCTGGGTGGAGCGGACGGTCCGGATGCTCGGTTCGACGGGGGCCGAGCCGGTCGGGGTCGAGGATGCTCCCGGGCTCGTGCTCGGTCGCGTGCTCGCCTGTCTCGTCAACGAGGCGCACCTCGCGGTCCAGGAACGCGTGGCCACCCCGGCCGACGCAGACGAGGGAGTCCAGCTGGGGCTCAATTATCCCCGGGGGCTCGTCGACTGGGGAGCCTGGCTCGGATCACCTCGCGTGATGGGCCTGCTCGAGTCGCTCGGACGCTGGCATGGGGTGGAACGCTATCCGATCGCCCGGCGCCTGCGGCTGGAGGCGCTCACTTGAACTGGCAGACTCGGGCAAGCTTGACCGCCGGGCACTTCGAGTCCCCGTCTTCCGGATACAGTTCGACCGTGCACAGGTTCTCGATGCGGTAGTTGCACATCACGATGGTCTGGGAAAGGGCGCGCCGCTTCCACTTGTCGAGCTTGGTGAAATACGTGACCTTCACGTTGTGCTTCACCTCGGGACATGGATATACCGATAGTTTCCGGTCGGACATGCGCGCCATCCCCCTTCCTGGCCCCTACTATACCCCGAAACGGAGTTCCTGAAGGTATGTCGTCGCGTCAACCCGTCCTCGTCTCGGCCGTCCGCTCTCCCATCGGACGCCACGGGGGATCCCTCTCGGGTATCCGTCCCGACGATCTGGCCGCCCTCGTCATCGCCGAGGCCGTCCGTCGCTCGGGGCTCGATCCCGCAGCCCTCGAGGACGTCTACTTCGGCGCGGCCAATCAGGCCGGGGAAGACAACCGCAACATCGCCCGCATGGCGGCGCTGCTGGCGGGACTTCCGCTCTCGGTCGCGGGGGTGACGGTCAACCGGCTCTGCGGCTCCGGTCTGGAAGCCGTCAATCAGGCGGCTGCGGCCATCCTGGCGGGGCAGGGCGAGGCCTTCGTGGCTGGCGGCGTCGAGCACATGACGCGGGCCCCCTACGTCCTGGCCAAGTCGGCCACCCCGTTCGGCCGGGACGTGCAACTCTTCGACACGACGCTCGGCTGGCGGTTCACCAACCCGCGCTGGGAGACCACGCATCCGGCGATCTCGATGGGAGAAACCGCCGAGAACGTCGCCGAGCGGTACGGCATCTCACGCGAAGACCAGGATGCTTTCGCGCTGGTCAGTCAGCAGCGCTACGGGACGGCCGAGGCGGCCGGTGCGTTCGATGTCGAGCGCATGCCGATCGCCGTCTCCCGGCCCAAGGGAGAGCCCCTGCTCGTGACGACCGACGAGCATCCCCGGCCGGACACGACGCTTGAGCAACTCGCACGTCTGAAGCCTGCCTTCCGCAAGGGGGGCTCGGTCACGGCCGGCAATGCCAGCGGCATCAACGACGGGGCCGCGGCCCTGGTCGTGATGGACCGGGCGGCGGCCGAGGCACGCGGCATCCGTCCGCGTGCGCGTCTCGTCAGCTGGGCGGTCGCAGGGGTCGACCCGCTGCACATGGGCATCGGACCGGTGCCGGCCACCCGCAAGGCCCTCGAGCGGGCCGGTCTCTCGGTCGACGACCTCGATTGCATCGAGCTCAACGAGGCCTTCGCGGCCCAGGCCGTGGCGTGTCTGCGGGAACTCGGGCTCGACCCGGATCGCGTGAACGTCCATGGCGGGGCGATCGCGCTGGGGCATCCGCTTGGGGCCTCCGGGGCGCGCATCCTCACGACCCTCCTGCATGCCCTCGAGCGGCGAGGAGGTCGCTTCGGCCTCGCCACGATGTGCGTGGGCCTCGGTCAGGGCATCGCGACCGTCATCGAGCGCCTGTGACCGGAGCGCGCGACCGTTTCACGCCCGGCGAGCGGGCATCCGTTTCCGCAACGACTTCCCACAGAAAGGATTGTCGATGAGCACCACTCTGGACCTGGGCCTCGAGCCCCTCCACATCGCCGGTGAGCGAGTCGAGAGCAGCGAGGGGCTGACCTTCGAGACCCTCGATCCCACGACCGGGCAGGCGATCGCCCGCGTGTCCGAGGCCTCGGCGGCCGACCTCGATCGCGCCGTCGCGGCCGCTCGCAAGGCCTTCGACGGTCCGCTCGCCAAGATGGGCGCCAGCCGTCGGGCCAAGGCGCTGCGCCGGGTGGCCGAGTTGCTTCGCGAGCGCATCGCGGACCTCGCGAAGCTCGAGACGCGCAATGCCGGCAAGCCGATTTCCTGGTCCCACGGCGAGATCCAGCACGCGGCCGAGGTTTTCGAGTATTACGCCGCCGCGGCCCTCGTCCTCGCCGGTCAGGCCATGCCCGTCGGGTCCTCGATGCTGCACTACACGCTGCGTGAACCCATCGGGGTCTGTGCCCAGATCATCCCCTGGAACTTCCCCCTCGTCATGGCGGCCTGGAAGCTGGCTCCCGCCCTCGCGGCCGGGAATGCCGTGATTCTCAAGCCGGCCGAGCAAACCCCGCTCACGGCGCTGCTCCTGGCCGACATCTGCCTCGAGGCCGGTTTCCCGTCCGGTGCCGTGAACGTGCTCAATGGCCGCGGGGAGACCGTCGGCGCCATGCTCGTCGACCATCCGGGTATCGACAAGGTCGCCTTCACCGGCTCGACCGAGGTCGGCAAGCGCGTCATGGCCCAGGCCGCGCGCACGCTGAAGCGTGTCACGCTCGAACTGGGAGGCAAGAGCCCCAATGTCGTCTTCGAGGACGCCCACCTGCAGGCGGCCGTCGAGGGGGCGCTCTTCGGCATCTATGACAACGCGGGTCAGTGCTGCAACGCGCGCAGCCGCATCCTCGTGCATGCCTCGCTGCATGACGCCTTCGTCGAACTGTTCGTCGAGAAGGCCCGGAAGATCCGCCAGGGCGACGTGTACGACCCCAGGACCCAGATGGGTGCGCTCATCTCGAAAGAGCAGTGGGACCGGGTCGACGGCTACGTCAAGCTCGGGCAGGAAGAGGGCGCGTCGCTCAAGCTGGGCGGCGGACGTCCCGAGGGCCTGGCCGACGGCTACTACTATGCCCCGACGGTGCTCGACGGGGTCACGAACGCCATGCGCGTCGCCCGGGAAGAGATCTTCGGGCCGGTGGTCGTCATCGAGACCTTCCAGACCGAGGCAGAGGCGCTCCAGCTGGCCAACGACACCCCCTACGGGTTGTTCGCGACCGTCTACACCCAGGACGTCGCCCGGGCCCATCGCGTGGCCGGACGCATCCGCGCCGGCGGGGTCACGATCAACACGCCGGGCGGAACCTTCCCCGGGGTGCCCTTCGGCGGGTACAAGCAATCCGGGTTCGGTCGCGAGCTCTCGCTCGAGGCCATGCACCAGTACACCGAGGAAAAGGCCGTTCTGGTCCACACCTCGGAGCGCAGTGCCAACTTCTTCGGGGTGTAGCCATGGGACTGTCCTGGGATGACCTTCTGGCCGAGGCCGGCCGGCATACGGCCGAGACCTTCGACGTGCACGTGCTGCGAGACCTGGTCTCGCGGCTCGAGGTCACGCCGGCCCTGCTCGAGGGGCGCATCGCCTTCTCGGAGGAGGCCTACGCACGAAACCTCGTTCATCGGGACGAGCTGTTCGAGTGCGTCTGCCTCTGCTGGATGGACTCCCAGGCGACCAGCATCCACGACCACGGGCGATCCTTCGGGGTCGTCCGGGTCGTGGAAGGGGTCATGCGCGAAGAAATCTTTCGGGTCCAGGACGGGGCCGCGCCCCGGGGCGTGAAGACCCTCATGCACGGCCCCGAAAGCCTGTCGGTGGCTCCCGAGGGGATGATCCACCGGCTCGGTAACGGGGGCGAGGGCGATCGCCGCCTCGTGAGTCTGCACTTCTATGCGGGGCCGCTCGACGTCATGAACCTGTACGACCCCGGGTCGGGCGCCGTCTCGAGCCAGTCGATGCGCTACCGGAGCGAGCCTGACCTCGTCCCGGGGTGACGTCTCCGCCTGGCTGCTGTGCCCTGGTAGGACCTTCTCCCCTCCCGTAAAATGAGAGGCGTGTGGTTCTCTCGTTGCCCTGGAGGTTGCCATGGCCCGCATCGCGAGCTGTCTCACTGAACGCTTCGGTCACACCCCCCTCGTC
>JBIIHZ010000374.1:0-2824 GCA_044235265.1 Candidatus Sericytochromatia bacterium | reverse complement strand
CTGGTCGTCGCCCGAGGTCGAGATGCCCCCACCGGTCAGGAGAACCGTGTCCAGGATCTCGCCCTCCCGGCGCGGGTGCCGGATCCCGAAGACCCAGGCGCCGCCCCCGGGAGAGGGGCCGAACACACCCTGGTTGCCTCCCGCATCGACCCGCGCGGCATCGGCACCGCGGGCATGCAGGACCGCGAGGGCCCGGTCGACGGCATAGCCCTTGGCGATCGCCCCCAGATCGAGTTCGAGGCCGGGTCGCATGAAGCGCACCCCGCGGGCCTCCGAAAGCTGCACGCCGGTCCAGCCGACGCGGGCCCGGGCCGCGGCGATCGCCCCGGGATCCGGCATCCGGTAGTCAAGGTGTTTGAAGCCCCACGCCTGCACGAGCGGGCCCACCGTGGGGTCGAACGCCCCCCCCGATTCCGCGGCGACCCCGAGCGCCCGCCCGATCAGACGCCGCGTCTCGGCGCTCACGGGCGTCCAGTCCCGGGCCGCCTCGCGGTTCACGCGCGAGAGTTCGCTGTCGGCCCGGTAGGTGCTCAGCGACGCATCGAGGCGGCGCACCTCGGCGAAGGCCGCGTCGAGCGCCCGTTCCACGTCCGGTGCATGGGCCTCGACGGTCCAGAGCGTGCCCATCGCGTGGCGCATCTGGGTCGCCCACGCGGCCTCGTTCGCGGCCCGGGCCGGATGCGCCGCGAGCAGGGCGAAGACCCCCGGAAGGAGCCAGGCGCGCCTCATGCGGGTGCGACCTCCTCGCGCAGGCGGACGGAGCGGCGGGCGGCGCGGCGCACGCGGAACGCCCGGACCCCGACGAGCGCGTAACCGCTCAGGACGAGGGCGACGAGAGCGAGCGAGACGGCATCGGTGACGGGCACGCCCCAGGTGCCCCAGACCCGGCCGTCGTGCAGGGCATACAGCCAGCCCTCGAGGCCGGGGTGCTCCTCGGTGGCGGCCGCCTGACGGGGCCCGACGGCGAGCCATGAGGCCGGATCGGCCAGGACCGTCGTCCGCGCGATCGCCCCTGGCAGCCGCAGGAGCCCGGACGTGGTGGAGAGGACGAGTCCGCCGTCTCCCGCGACGGCGAGCGCGCGCAGGTGCGTGCCCTCGGCCGGCTGGAACGGCAGCGGGACCTCTTCCCAGATCTCGCCGTGGTCGTCGGAGCGGTACAGACCGATGGCCTCGAGGGCGGTGTAGACGCGCCCCGGGACGGCCGGATCGAAGGCGATCGCGACGACGTGCTCGGCCGGCACGGCCAGGATGGCCTCTTCCCAGTGGAGCCCGGCATCGGTCGAGCGATACAGCCCGTCGTCGGTGCCGAGCAAGAGCGACCTGGCCCGCGTCGGATCGACGGCGAACCCGCGCACGGCCTGCCGCAGGGGGTCGCGAGTCGCTGGTGGCGGGCTGGTGAAGCGATGAAGCAGATCCCGGTGGTTGAGACCCAGGGCCGTCAGTGCGGCGACGAGCACGAGTAGGCCCATCACGAGGCCGAGCCAGCGGTGGAGGCGGAGCAGGGTGGGCGTCACGGACGAACCTCCTCGCGGGAGCGGATCAGGGTGTCGAACAGGACGGTGGCCTTCTTCACCCCGGCGGCGATCGACCAGGACGAGACGGTCGCGCCCGTCAGGTGCACGAGGTCCCGGTTGACCATGAGGGGGTCGTCGGCACTCTTGTCGAGGAACTGGTCGAGGAAGCGCCGGCGCTGCACGGCGTCCCCGCGCCGCTCGCGGTAGACCATGACGGCCACCTCCCGGACGTGGCCATCGGGCTTCAGGCCGACGATGAACGTGATCGGGTAGTACTTGCCCTGCTCGTCCATGACGAGGGCGTAGCCGCTCGGACGACCGTCGTGCCGGCTGACGTGAACGGTGAAGGTCTCCTCGGGAATGCGTCGCCCGAGGCGCCGCTCGATCGCATGGTGTTCCTCGGGGGACGGCAGGATCGTGCGGACCTCGACGGGGTCCCCGGCCGGCAGCGCGATGCGCAGGGCCTGCGGAAGCGTCAGGTAGACGCGCTCGTACACCGAGGGAGCGTCATCGGCCCGGGCGGGGCTCGAGATGGAGAAAGCGAGCAGGGCAGCGGTGGCGAACGTGCGACGCATGGCTAGAACCCCACCGCGATCGAGCTCCAGAAGGCGTCCCGGCTACCCCCGACGGGGTCCGCGAGGCGCACGAGCTCGAACTTCGTCACGAAGGTCTGGATGGGGCGGTAGTTGATGCCGACGAGCCACTCGGTGCGGTCCGTGGCACCGGGAGTCGCCGAGTCGGTGTCGGCGGCCCCGACGCGGGTGACGAGCGCCAACGAGGCCTGAGGATAGCCACCGTCACGCCCGAGGAACGTCCCGTGCAGGAACTCCGGGAAGAAGCGGTAACGCCCCTCGACGTAATACCCGTCCATCCGCGTCGGGATGTTCTGGAGCGTGCCACCGTCGACCCAGGTGCCCCCGTCCGTCTCGGCCCGGGTCCACTCGGTCAGGACCTCGAAGGGACCCGAGGCCCAGGTGCCATCCGCGCCAATCATCGTGAGCGACCGGGTGTCGTCGTAGGCCCCGCGGTAGCCACTGGCCGCGAGTTCGAGTCCGAGCCAGGGGCTGAGCGCCACGCGCCCCGAGACGGCCTTGTTGCCGTTGTTGTCCTCGCGCATGCTCGGTCGGGCGCGCTTGAAGCCATCGGCGGCCGAGATGCGGTTCGAGAGGCCGTTGGTGACGTAGGCCTCGTACGAGAACTGCATGTAGTCGGTCGGGTAGAGCAGGCCGTGGAATCCGAAGCCCGTGTCCATCCAGGTCGTGGGGACCACCTGGTTGCAGAGCAGCGGCCGGGTCGTCGTCTCGCGCACA
>JBIIHZ010000373.1:0-2848 GCA_044235265.1 Candidatus Sericytochromatia bacterium | reverse complement strand
GAGCCCTTCATCGAGCGGACGCGGGATCCGAAGTTCGGGGACTTCGCCTCGAACGTCGCGATGACACTCGCGCGCCCGCTCCGGAAAGCTCCGCTCCAGATCGCGCAGGCGATCGCCCGGCACGTGGCGCTCGACGGGGTCGTCTCCTCTGTCGAGGTCGCTCCCCCCGGATTCCTGAACCTGCGCGTGTCCGAAGCCTGGCTTCGGGGGCGCATCCGGGTCGTGCTCGAGGCCGGTGACCGTTACGGTCGTGCGGAGGACGCGCTCACGAAGCCCGTGCTCATCGAGTACGTCTCGGCGAATCCCACGGGCCCCCTGCATGTGGGCCACGGGCGGTGGGCCGCGCTGGGTTCGACGCTGGCCAACCTGCTGGCCTGGGCCGGGACGCCCGTCCTGCAAGAGTTCTACATCAACGACGCGGGCAACCAGATGCTGAATCTCGGCCGATCCGTCCTGTATCGTCTGGAAGGGCGCGAGATCCCCGCGGGTGAGGAAGGGGCCAACTTCTACGGGGGGGCAAGCATCCAGGAGGTGGCGGACCGGGCCCGCGAGGCGATCGCCGCCGAACTCGACGGGCTCGGCGAAGAGGGCAAGATCGCTCGTCTGACGGCCTTCGCTCGCGATTTCTACCTCGAGGCCCAGAAGCGCACGCTCGCCCGGATGAGGGTCTCGTTCGACACCTGGACTTCCGAGACGACCCTGCACCGGAGCGGTGAGGTCGAGCGCACGCTCGAGCGCCTCAAGACCTCCGGCGACGTCTACGAGCAGGACGGTGCGCTGTGGCTGCGCTCGACCGCGCACGGGGACGACAAGGATCGCGTCGTGATCCGGGACAACGGTCTTCCCACGTACCTGGCGGCCGACATCGCCTACCATGCGGACAAGCTCGCGCGCTCGGGCGGGTCCTTGCTCAACATCTGGGGTGCAGACCATCACGGCTACGTCGCCCGTATCCAGGCTGCCCTGGCAGCTCTCGGGCATCCGGAGGGCTCCTGCGAGGTCCTCATCGGGCAGCTCGTCTCGCTGTTCCGCGAGGGCGAGCCCGTGCGGATGTCCAAGCGCACGGGTGAGATGGTGACGCTGGACGAGGTCCTCGACGAGGTGGGGCCCGACGCGGCCCGCTATTACCTCGTGATGCGGGGCGCCGACACGCCTCTCGATTTCGATCTCACGCTCGCGAAGCAGGAAACGGCCGACAATCCCGTCTTCTACGTGCAGTACGCGCACGCCCGGATCTGCAGCATCCTGCGCCTCGCCGAGGAGCAGGGCCTCGTGGCGGCCCCGGGCCCCGGCGAGGTCGAGGCTCTGGTCGAGGCCGATGAACGTCATCTGCTGCTCATGATCGCGGCCTTTCCGGACGAGGTGCGCAGCGCTGCCCAGGCCAGAGAACCGCACCGGATCGCCCGCTACGCCCAGGATCTGGCCGCCGCGTTCCACCAGTTCTACACGACCTGTCGGGTGATCCAGCCCGACCAGGCCGCGCTCAGCCGGGCCCGGCTCGCCCTGGCTGCGGCGACCCGTCAGACACTGGCATGTGCACTCGAGGGAATCCTCGGGGTGTCGGCTCCCGCTAAAATGTGACTCAGGCGGGTATATGCGATCTGTCACTGATCTTGGTGCAGGGACGCGTCAAGATCCCCTGGAGAAGGTCTGACCTTCGCTTCGGGATCATCGTCATGATCCCCCGTCACGGATGGCCACGGCGGCCTCGGGAGCGTTTCTTGGACACGGATGGCGAAAAGGCTAGCGCACCGGCGGCAGCGAGCAGAAGTCTGATCCGGGTCACCTTCCAGAACAAGGGTCTCGAGGCCCTTGTCCAGGTCACGCCGCCCAACCCGAACCCACCCGAGCGCATCATCAAGGCGCTCGAGCTGCGCGGGGTACGGGACGGGCTCGATCTGGCAGCCATCGAGGCCCTTTCCAAGAAACCCCCGGAAGACCCCGTCTGCGTCGCCCGTGGCAAGGCCCCGGTCGCGGGGGACAATGCCCGTCTCGAGTTCGCCTTCGTCACGGATACCGAATCGACGGGCCCGGCCCTGACCGAGGACGGCAAGGTCGATTTCCGTGACGTCAACCTCATCCAGAGCGTCGTGCCAGGTCAGCTGCTCGTTCGCAAGAAGCCCGCGACCGAGGGCAAGGCCGGCGTGTCCGTGACAGGCGAGCCCATTCCCCCGACGCCCGGCAAGGACACGCACATCCTGGCTGGCAAGGGAGTCGAGATCTCGCCCGACAAGACCGAGGCCTATGCCGCCATTCACGGGATTCCGGCGCTCGTCAAGGGCCGGGTCACGGTTCAGCCCGTGTTCCAGGTCGAGGAAGTCGACTTCTCCGTCGGCAACATCAACTTCCAGGGCAGCGTCGTCATCACGGGCAACGTGAATCCCGGGTTCTCCGTCAAGGCGACCGAGGACATCGAGGTCCAGGGCAACGTCGAGCAGGCCACCATCGAGGCCGGTGGGTCGATCCGCATCCGGGGCGGGGCGCGATCGAACTCGCAACTGAAAGCGCAGAAGGATATCCAGGCACGGTTCTGTGACAGCAGCTCCGTGCTCGAATCCAACCGGGACATCACGATCCAGGGCGATGCCGCGAACTGCACGCTGACCTGCAAGGGCAAGCTCGTCATCGGGAACCGGCTCATCGGCGGCCAGGCGCGCGCCGGAGAACTCGTCCAGGCGTCCGTCATGGGGTCGACGGCGGGAGCGGCCACTCGCGTCGAGATCCGCCAGCGATCTGACCAGGACGAGATCGAACTGCTGCGATCGCAGGTCGAGATCTTCGAATCGGCCATCCAGGACATCAACAACCGCATCCAGCTGCTCATGAGCCGCCCGAGTGCGCTGAATGC
>JBIIHZ010000035.1:0-9493 GCA_044235265.1 Candidatus Sericytochromatia bacterium | reverse complement strand
GACCTCCCTGGGCAAGCGCAAGGACTCCAAGGCGGCCAAGCTCCTGGCCGTCGCCCTGGGTGAGGGCGAGGAGATCGCCAAGAAGGCGGGCCAGGCCCTCCTCGAGATCGGCTCGAGCTGCTTCAGTGCCCTGTGCGACGCGATCCCGACCCTCTCACCGTCCGCCTGCGAACGCCTCGTGCCGATCCTGGTGCAGCTGGACGCCAAGAGCGCGGTCGAGCCCCTCGTCGAGATCCTCAACACCTCCCAGAGTCGATTCGTCCTGGAAGCCACCATCCGGGCGATGGGCGATCTGAATCACCCGCGCATCCACGCCGCCCTGCTGAAGTTCGCCGAGGATCCGACCAAGGATTGCCGCCCCGAGGCCCTCGAATACCTGATCGGCTACGACGATCCCGGCGTGACGGAAAAACTGGTCGGCCTGCTGTCCGACCGGGATCCGCTCGTGCGGAGGTCTTCCATCATGACGCTGACCTCCGTGAGCAATCCTGCGCGTATGGAGGCCCTGATGCGGGCCCTGGGCGAGACCGATACCGAGATCGTCATCGAGGCAGCACGCGGCCTCGGGCAGTACGAGGACACCCGGATCCTGCCGGCCCTGGTGGCCCGGCTCTGGCCCGAGGAGGGTGACGGCCTGCGACAGAGCCTCTCCACGGTCTGCCGACGTCCCCTCGACATGCTGGCCTCGGCCGAGGAATTGCTGGCGATCCTCGGACGGCTCTCGACGCGAGAGACCAAGGCCTCCGATGACCAGAAGTACCGCCCCTACCTGCAGGCCCTCTACATCCTGCTGCGACCGGGCCGGGTATGCGCGTTCACCGAGGCGGGCGAGACCAACCTCGTCTTCCGGGATGCCGAGTTCATGAGCGAGGTCCACGTCGACCGGTTGCACAGCTTTGCGCGGCGCACGCTGGCCGTGTTCACCACGCCCAAGGCCCTGGAACGGTGGCGCCAGAACCTGCCCGTGGTGTCCTGAGACGGGTTCCGGTCGCCCGGAAGCCCCCCGACCGAGCGGAGATACCGGAGATCGTCGGATCGCGTTGACAATTGTCACGAACTCGTGACAATTGGTGCAGGGGCTCATCCTGTGGACGGCTCGAGGACGAGACGGCCCCTGCCCCGCGTCGTGTCCTCTGAAACTCTAGCCGGGATGACCAGGGCGCGTCATCGCCGCATTTGGCAGGTTCCTCGATGGGGCTCGAAATCGGTACCTGGGTGGCCATCGGTCTGGTCGGGGGCGGTGGATTCGCCCTTCATGCCCTGGGATTCATCCCCGGCACCCCCCCCTTCCTGCGGAAGGTGTTGCACGGTGGCGATCGCCAGGAACGCCTGAAGGCGCTGCAAACCCTCGTCAATTCGAGGTCTCACCGTTCCGTCCCGCTGCTCAAGGAGGCCTATGACGATCCGGACGAGGCCGTCCGCGCGCTGGCGCTGAGGGGGTTGCTGCGGTGCAACCACCCCACGGCCCTGCCCGCGCTCCGGAAAGCGTCGATGGACCGGGATCCGCGGATCAGGCGCCAGGTGGCCGAGGGCCTCGGCGATTTCACGGATGAGGCCGCGATGCAGATGCTGTCGGAGCTCGTCACGGATCTCGATCCGTCCGTGGCTGCCCAGGCCACCACGTCCCTCGGCAAGCGCAAGGACCAGCGTTCCGTCGTGCTCCTCGCTTCCGCCCTGGGCGAGAACGACGAGATCGCGAGCCGGGCATCGAAGGCGCTCATGTCGATCGGCTCGTCGTGCTTCAACACGCTCTGCGAGCAGATCCCCCACATGTCCCCCTCGGCGTGCGAACGCCTCGCCCCCCTGCTGGTGCAGATCGATTCCTCCCAGGCGCTGAGACCGCTGGGCGAGATCCTGAAGACGGTCCAGAACCGCGGGGTGCTCGAGGCGGCGCTCAAGGCACTCGCCGGGCTGGCGGATCCCGCGGCGCGCACGGTCCTGCTCGAGCATGCCGAGGATGGCACGCGCGGGTGTCGGCCCGAGGCCCTGGCTTACCTTGCAGGCCACGACGACCCCGGCATGGCGGCGAAACTGGCCACCTTCTGCGACGATCGCGACCCTCAGGTCCGGCTGGCCGCGACGGATGCCCTCGTGTCGGTTCGCAACCCCGCTCGCCTCGACACGTTGCTTTCTGCACTCGACTCGCCGGATTCCCGGGTGGTGACCACGGCCCTGCGGGGTCTCGGCCATTACGACGACGTTCGCATCTTGAAGAGCCTGGTCCTGCGCCTGTGGCCCGAGGAGGCCGACACGCTGGCCCCGGCCATCGCCAGGGCCTGTCATCGGCCTCTCGAATCGATCGGCTCGATCGAAGAACTGTTACCGGTCCTGGGGCGGCTCTCGGGGCGTGATGCGCGGGGCTCCGAAGACCAGCGCATCCGCCCCCATCTCCAGAGCCTCTACATCGTGCTGAGACCTTCTCGCATCGCCGCCCTCAAGGAAGGCAACGATGCCTTGCTTCACTTCCTCGATTCGGACTTCCAGTCCGAGGTTCACATCGACCGGCTGCACAGCTTCGCCCGACAGGTCCTGACGGTCCATGAATCCCAGCGCGGCCTGGATCGGTGGCGCAACCCTCTGGCAGCGCGCTGATCACTGGCCGCCGCACGATCAGGGCTTGCGCCAGGTCCCGTGACTTTCGAGCCGCATCCGCACGTTCCTGACGAGCGATGACAGGCCCTGCGTCTGCGACCAGCGCACCAAGGCGGGGGGCGAAGGAACTGCCGACTCCGTGAGGACGCGGTACGTGAGTCGGGATCCCTCGCCGTCCGCCTCGATGGTCCATCCACCCTTGAGGCGCTTCAACATGGGCGACGAGACGAGTGTCCACCGGATGGCGCCGGGGGGCTCATGGATGCGCCGTTGCACGAGTTCGCCCAGATCGGCCTTCATGCGCAGGATGACGGCCTGACCCTGCCGCTCCAGGACCTCGCAGGTCCGCAGAGAGGGCATGAACTCGGCCATGTGCTCGACATCGGTGAGCAAGCGGTAGGCTTCCTTCGGGGACACCCTCACGTTGAACCAGGTCTCGACCCCCACCATGCCATCCTCGTCGAGTTCTTTGACGGGAATGGACTCGGCGGCAGCAGGCTTGCGCAACTCCGCCTGGACGGGACGGGTGAGGGGGAGTGTCCAGAGCGCAACAGCGGCCCCCACCATGGCGACGCGCCACATCCGTTTGTCTGCCACGTTACACCCCGTTCGCTCATGATATGGACATCCAGCCCCGGGAGGCTGGTGACGAGACGCGATCGTCGCGCAAGTGACGTGGATCCGCAAGAGCGGACGCCACAAAAAGGGCGTCCAGGCGTGTTATGATGAGGTTTCCAGCCGAGAGGTGGCATGCCGCAGACTCCCCCCGCCGAGGCCGACCCGGCCATGAGCCAACCCCCAGCCGCTTCGCCGGAGCGCCTCCTGGACCGGAGCTTCCTGGCCCTCTGTGCCGTCTCGCTTTCCCATAACCTGGGCGAGAAGCTCTTCTTCGTTTTCCTGGTCTACCTGTCGCCAGCCTCGAACACCCTCGTCAGCTTGATCTACCTGGCAGCCGGCCTGCCCGCCATCCTCTTCGGCTCGGTGGCGGGGGTGGTGGTCGATCGTTTCTCGCTGCGGACGCTGATGGCCGTGACCAGCGTCCTGCGCATGGCCCAGGTGGCGACCCTCCCCCTGGTGGGGCACCACATCGGCTGGCTGCTGTTCCACGGGTTCCTGTTCTCGTTCATCACGAGGTTCTTCGACCCGGCCTTCATGAAGGCGATCCCCACGCTCGTGGCCCCGCGACACCTCATGACGGCCAACTCGGTCTTCATGACCATGATGGTCGGGGCGCTCATCGGGTCGTTCGCTCTGTCGAGCCCCGTCTGGAACTGGACGCTCGTCAACGGCCAGATGGGCGCGCACTGGGTGGTGGTGGGTCTGTACGCGATCGCCACGATCTCGACCCTGCTCATCCGCTTCCCGGCACGGCAGGATCCCGCTCCGGATCAGGAATCGACCTCGTTCTTCGACGAATGGCGCTTCGCCTTCGAGTACCTGCGGACTCACCCGCGCCTGCTACGCGCGTACGGCATGACCATGACCCTGTTCGGCACGATCGCCGCGGTCAACGTCATCGCCCGCGGCTTCGCCGAGGTCACCCTGCATCCGGCACGCCCCACCGACTTCACCTACATCCAGGCCTTCGCGGGCATCGGGATGGTCCTGATGGCCGGCATCCTGGCCCGCTGGGGCCAGCAAGCCCCCAAGGGAACGCTCATCCAGCGCGGTTTCGTCGTGGCGGGAGGCGCGCTCATCGGTCTGGGGATCCTCGGGGCCGTCGCGACCACCGGGCAGATCGCCGGTCAGTCCGCCTGGAACGTGGCCTTTGCCCTGGCGATCGCCCTCGGAGTGGGAGCGGCCGCCATCGAGTTGCCCGTCTCGACCCTCGTCCAGGAAGGCGTCGAACCGCACGTCCGGGGCCGGATCTTCGGCGTCCAGGCCATGCTCATGAACCTCGCCTCGACCCTGCCGATGGCCCTGGTCGGCTACTTCGCCGACCTGTGGGGCCCCGTCCTCGTCATGGGCTTGCTCGGAGCGCAGATGGCGATCACCGCCTTCCGCCGCCTCTAGGGAGGACGGGCCGGGCGGGGGGCTTTGCGGCTTACGTCCGCGGGACCTCGCCTCACGTACCTGCGTTGGACGCTGCGGCTCGGCCCCTTGCGGGCGCGCTCGCAAATCCCCTCCGCCGGGCCCGTCCTCTCCGGTTTCCTCGGGGGAGCGTCCGGTGAGCCTGGCGGCTCTCCGGACTGCCCCCGAGCATCTTCCTTGCGCCTGCGGCGCCTGCGAGGCCTCCTTGCGCCTGTGGCCGCCCTTCCTTGCGCCTGCGGCGCTCGGACCCCCTGACGGCCCGCCTTCTGATAAAATGGGAGTCACTCATCCGGTCCTGGACCGGACGCGCGAAGCCCGTCCCCACCCTGGAGGAAGCCGTGCCCACCATCGAAACCACGCCCGAACAGCTTTCGGCCACCTATGGCCGCATGGCGTCCAACCTGGCCGTCGTGCGCGATCGCCTCAGGCGCCCCCTGACGCTGGCCGAGAAGATCCTCTTCTCCCACCTCGATGATCCCGCCAACCAGGAACTCGAGGCCGGCAAGGCCTACCTGCAGCTGCGTCCCGACCGCGTCGCCCTCCAGGACGCGACGGCCCAGATGGCCTGGCTCCAGTTCATGCAGGCCGGCAAGGACGAGGTCGCCGTGCCGACCACCGTCCACTGCGATCACCTGATCCAGGCCCGCAAGGGTGCCGCCTCTGACACGGAAGCCGCCATCGTCGAGAACCGCGAGGTCTACGACTTCCTGAAGTCCGTCTCGGCCCGCTATGGCGCCGGCTTCTGGAAGCCCGGCTCGGGCATCATCCACCAGGTCGTCCTCGAGAACTACGCCTTCCCGGGCGGCCTGATGATCGGCACCGACTCCCACACCCCCAACGCGGGCGGTCTCGGGATGTGCGCTTCCGGCGTCGGCGGCGCGGACGCCGTGGACGTCATGGCCGGCTTCCCCTGGGAAGTGCTTCAGCCCCGTGTCGTGGGCGTGAAGCTCGTGGGCGAGCTCAGCGGCTGGGCCGCCCCCAAGGACATCATCCTCTACCTCTGCGGCCTGCTCACCGTGAAGGGCGGCACCAACCGCATCGTCGAGTACTTCGGTCCCGGAGCCCGCAGCCTGAGCGCGACCGGCAAGGCCACCATCTGCAACATGGGCGCCGAACTCGGCGCCACCTGCTCGGTCTTCCCCTATGACGACCACATGGAGCTCTACCTGGGCGCCACCGGTCGGGCGGCGCTGGGCAAGCTGGCTCGTGAGCACATGGACCTCGTCACGGCCGACGCCGAATGCGAGGAGAACCCCGAGTCGTACTACGACCTGGTCATCACCATCGACCTTTCCACGCTTGAACCGCACGTCGTGGGCCCCCACACCCCCGACCTGGCCCGTCCCGTGAGCCAGCTCGCGAAGGACGCCGCCGAACACGACTATCCGCTCGTCCTCACGAGCTCGCTCATCGGCTCCTGCACCAACTCGAGCTACGAGGACATCTCGCGGGCGGCCGACGTCGCTCGCCAGGCAGCCGCGCACGGCGCCATGATGAAGACCCCGCTGCTCATTTCGCCGGGCTCCGACCAGATCTTCGCGACGATCAAGCGCGATGGCCAGATGGCCGACCTCGAGGCCGTCGGCGCGACGGTGCTCGCCAACGCCTGCGGCCCCTGCATCGGCCAGTGGAAGCGCGATGACGTCGCCAAGGGCGTCCGCAACAGCATCATCACGTCATTCAACCGGAACTTCCCGGCCCGCAACGACAGCAACCCCGAGACCTACGCGTTCATCGCGTCGCCCGAGATCGTCATGGCCTATGGCCTCGCCGGCCGCCTCGACGTCAACCCGCTCACGGACGAACTCGAGGCCACCGATGGCAGCACCTACCGCCTGAACGCCCCCGGCAAGGCCCCCGAGCTGCCCGCCGAGGGCTTCGTGACGGCCTACGAGGGCTTCCTGGCGCCTCCCGCCGAGCGCGCCGGCGTCACCGTGACGGTGGCCTCCGACAGCGAGCGCCTCGAGCTGCTGGCCCCCTTCGAGCCCGCCCCGCTCGAGGCCTATGCCGGCATGCCCCTGCTGCTCAAGACCCGCGGCAAGACCACGACCGACCACATCTCGCCGGCCGGTCCCTGGCTGCGCTTCCGTGGCCACCTCGACCGCATCAGCGACAACATGTTCACCGGCGCCACCAACGCCTACACGGCCGAGCGCGGCAAGACCCGCAACCCGCTCACGGGTGAGGCGGGCCTCGACGTGCCCGCCGTGGCCCGCGCGCTCAAGGCTGCCGGCAAGAAGTGGATCGTCGTCGGCGACGAGAACTACGGCGAGGGCTCGAGCCGCGAGCACGCCGCGATGAGCCCGCGCTTCCTGGGCGCCGGGGCCGTCATCGTGCGCAGCTTCGCCCGCATCCACGAGTCGAACCTCAAGAAGCAGGGCGTCCTGCCCTTCACCTTCGTCGAGGCCGCCGACTACGACAAGGTCCTCGAGACCGACTCGATCAGCCTCGAAGGCCTCGAGGCGCTCGCCCCCGGTAGCGCCGTCACGGCCGTGCTGCATCACGCCGATGGCTCCACCGAGCGCGTGGCCCTCCGCCACACGCTCAACGCGGAGCAGATCGCCTGGTTCCGCGCGGGCTCGGCCCTGAACCTGCTCCGCCTGCAGGGTCAGAAGACGGCCGCGACGGTCTAGGTCGACCGTGGTCCCCGTCCGCCCCGGCCAGGATATCGATCTCTCGATCGAGGCCCTGGTCGGGGGCGGCGAGGCACTCGCACGGCTCGACGGGTTTCCCGTCTTCGTGCCCGGCGGCGTCCCCGGTGATCGCCTCCGGGCACGCGTCGTCTCCACCAAACCGGGCTATGCCCGGGCCATCGTGCAAGCGATCCTGCTCCCGTCACCCGCGCGCACGACGCCTCCATGCCCGGACTTCCAGGCCTGCGGCGGGTGCCAGTGGCAAGACCTCACCTATCCGGCCCAGCTGGACTGGAAGCGCCGGATCGTGATCGAGGCGCTCGAACGCCTCGGGGGGCTCCAGGCGGCCGAGCGCGTGAGCGAGACGCTCGGCATGGACACCCCCTGGCACTACCGCAACAAGGTCCACTGGGCGATCGCCCCGGGACGCCGCGGGCCCGTGATCGGCCTGTACGAGCCCCGATCGCACCGGGTCGTCCCCGTCCGGGACTGCCAGATCCAGCTCGCGATCCACGGCCAGGTCTTGAATTTTCTTCGTGAAACCCTGCCCTCGCTGCCCATGCCCACCTACGATGAACGCTCGGGGCGAGGCTGGCTTCGCTCCGCCTTCGCGCGCGTCGGGGAGCACACGGGCGAGCTCATGGTGGGGCTGGTCACCACCGATGATCGCTTCCCCGGGCGCGACGCCTGGATCGCAGCTGCCCGAGAACGCCTGCCCGGACTGACCAGCCTGGTCCAGAACCTGCAACCGCGCCCCGGCAACCTCCTGATGGGTCCGGATACGCGTGTCCTCTGGGGAGCGTCCACCATTCGCGAGCGGCTGGGGCCGCTCACGCTCGACGTCTCGGCGCGTTCCTTCTTCCAGGTGAACTCGCGACAGGTGGAAGCCCTTTACGACGAGGCTCTGCGCCATCTCGACCTGGGCCCCGGAGCGCACCTCGTGGACGCCTTCTGCGGCACCGGCACCATCGGGCTCTATGCCGCTGCGCGTTCGGGCGCACGCGTGACGGGTATCGAAGTGGTGCCGGAGGCCGTGCGCGATGCGGAGGCCAACGCGCGCCGTCACGACATCCGGACGGCCCGGTTCATCGAGGGCAGGGTCGAAGACGTGCTGCCCCGGATGCTCGAGTCGGGTGACCGCCCGGATGCCCTGATCCTGGACCCCCCACGAAAGGGATGCGAACCTGATGCCCTGGAGGCGATCGCCCGCTGGGGGCCGGACCGGCTGGTGTATGTCTCGTGCAATCCCGCCACGCTGGCCCGCGACCTGAAACGGCTTGCCGCGAGCGGCTACGCCCTGACGTCGGCCCGCCCCGTCGACATGTTCCCCCAGTCCTCGCACATCGAGGTCGTGGCCCGGCTGGACCGGAAGAGCCCGGCGTAGCATTTAATCCATTTTTGATGGATGGCGATCGCCGGGACAAGAATTTGCGAGCCGGCTCTGGCCTACAATACCCGCATCGCTGGTACATCTGCCCTGGAGCATCTCGCCATGACTCAATCAAATCGCTCGCATCGGCGCGCCAGCCTCGCTGTCATCGCGATGCTCGTGTCCCTTCCCGCCTTGCCATCCATCGCATCCCCCCCGGCGAATCCGCGCGTGGGGCAGTCCTACGTGGAATCCACCCCGGTCAGGACCAGGGCCCGGACCTACACGCGAACCAACCCCACCACGGGTGCCATCGAGAAGATCCAGGAAACTTACCAGGAATATTCCGACCAGACCCGCGTCTACCAGCAGGTCGGGTCGCATCCGGAGGTCCGGCCAACGACGCACCCCGTTTGGCGAAAGGTGGGCGAACGGCAAATTCCCTACACGGCGTACCGCTGGGTTGACCCCCGCCGGGTCTACGCCTACGGTTCCTGGGACAACGCGACGCAGTGGAACCGCTGGAACACGGGCCCCCGGACGATCGGCGACCTGATGAGCCAGCGATACAGCCGTAACCAGGACATGAACCGTCCCGGGGCCCGCGGAGTCGAAAGTGCCGTTTACCGGAACTGGGGGCAATCGGCCTACCCGGGAACCGTGTATCTGTTTGATGAAAACGGCACCCTCATCGGTCAGTGCCGCTACACTGACGTGATGGTGGGTTCCGACTGGGGATCGAACGGTCACTACTACTCGGGGGGCGTCACCCAGATCAACGGGGTCGAATACAACCTCCTGGCAGTGGCCCTGTCCTCCCCGGTCGTGCTCGACCTCGATCACGATGGCAAGATCGCCGTGACCGGGC
>JBIIHZ010000372.1:0-2857 GCA_044235265.1 Candidatus Sericytochromatia bacterium | reverse complement strand
GACGTGGCACCGTCCTCGGCCAGGCTGTATGCCGCCGAGGGTGGGGCCGAACCCGACGCCGCCTACCCCACGTCCCGGGACTTCACGGCCGTGGTGCACTGGAACGTCGCCTCTGCGACCCAGAGCGTTACCTGGGCGGTATCCGGCCCGCCACTGGGCACGATCGATGCGGCCGGGAGATTCCAGACGTCGTCTGCCGCCGGGACCACCGCCGTGCGCGCCACCGCGACCCACGGAGGCATCTCGACGTCCGGTACGGGCACCGTCGAGATCGTCAGACAGGGTTGCGTGGTCGCTGACGTCTCCCAGGTCCCGACCGATGCGCAGCGGGTGGACATCCGTGCCAGCGGCCAGGACGGGTACTCTGCCGAGCAGAGCGTGCTGCGGAGCGACGACAGCATCGCCTTCAGACTGGAGACCATCCCTGCCGGATCGCTCACCGTGCTGGCAGAGGCCAGGGCCAGCGATGGCCGTCTCGTGGCCACCGGTTCGGCGAGGGTCACGGTCCGTTCGGGCGGGAGGAATCCCGTGTCCGTGCCCCTGTCAAAAATGATCCCACCCGAGGAGCGTCTCGCGATCACGGCCATGAGCCCCCTGGCGGGAGCTGCCGGCTCGCAGGTGCTGCTCTCGGGACGAAATTTCGGCGCCACGGCAGGCCTGCCGTACGTCGTGACCGTCGGAGGACGTCTCCTCGGTGCCTCGCAACTCTTCAGGACCACCGATTCGAGCCTGTATTTCGGAATTCCAGCCGAGGCGACCCGCAGCATCGTCCTCCTGAGCGTGGACGGTCAGACCGTACAGGCGCCCTCGCTCGTGACGAGGCTGACCGGACTGTCCATCGCTCCGGCTGGGGCCACGCTGTCCCCCGGTGCCACGGCCAGCTTCTCGGTCCGTGGGGTAGGTGTCGATGGCTCGACCTGGGACGATCTCGTGGTGACCTGGTCGGCTGCCGAGGGTCAAGCAAACGTCGACAGCCACGATCACGGGTCGGGTGACGCCCACAAGGCGCCCGCCCTCGCGATCACGGCGGGCGGTATGCTGACCGTCTCGAGTTCGGCGATGCCCGGAGCCTATCACGTCATGGCGCGGCAGGGAGTGCTGCTGGCGACGGCGTCAATCTCGGTCCAGTGACGGCAGGAGGGGACATGAACGGACGAGCATTCAACGTGGCCCTGGGCTGGTTGGCCACCTTGCTGGCCGGGTGTCAGCTGGTAGGCACCCCCGTGAAGACCGGCAGTCAGGGGGCGCCTGCCCCCGAACGGTCCACCGTCGAGCGCGCGACCGGACTCGCCCCGGATGATCCGGGCGCCCCCGACAGGCACCACGACTACGTGCACACCCGGGACGGTATCGAGAGTCGCTTCGTCTGGATCCCCCGATTCACCGCCTATCAGGTGATGCGGCCGCAAGCGGCGGGTGCCGCTTCACTTCCGGTCGGGGCCTGGATGGGGGAACGGCCCGCGGGGACCGAGGGGGCCGACTGGGTGCAGGAAACCTTCGGAGGCTTCTATGCCGCCAAGTACGAGGCCAGTCGAACATCGGATGGTCAGCTGGCCGTCCGCGCCCATGTCGCCCCCTGGTCGGACGTCACCTGGGCGGAGGCCGATCGCGCGAGTGCCGCATGGTGGCCCGGACACAGCCACCTCTTGAAGGGCGACGAGTGGGCAGCCATGGCGATCTGGGCCTCGATGCATGGCGTGGCCCTGCGAGGCAACACGCTGTACGGCGTCGATGCCGCCGATCCGTCGACCCGATTCACCCTGGCCCCGGGGCGGGGCGCAGCATTGACGGGCAGTGGCCGGTCGGAATCCTGGGGGAGCCGGAACCTCACCTCTCACACGGGGGACGAGGCGGGAGTGTTCGACCTCGTGGGGAACGTCCGCGAGTGGGACGGGGCCGTCAGCCTCCGGGACAACGATCTGCTGCTGGGAGCCTCTCCCACGGGCATCGGGGGCACGCTCCCGGGTTACGTCGCGTCGATGCACACCGATTCGCGCCTCCGCCGCTTCCTGATTCCCGGAAGGACCCAGGCTCTGCCTTCGGAATATTTCGGGGGGGACTTCTTCCACAGCGGTGGTGGGCTTCCCGGGCACGGGGCACCAGCCGGGTCTGCTGCCGTGTCTCCGGACACCCTGCTACACGCCAACCGGGGTGGGGCGTTCAACGACGGTCATCAGGCCGAGCCCATCCAGGCCGGAATGTGGCTGCTGTGCATCAATCTCGATGACCGGACGACCGACGATGCGCTCGGCTTCCGCCCGGCGCTGAGCTTCTGACGGCGGAAGGCGGATGCGAAGGTCGCTACCGGTCCTGCTGATCGCCCTCGCCGGGTGTGCCCAGGTGGCCCCGGCGGAGAGTCTTTTATCCGCTGCGTCCCTTGAGACTGGAACCGCCGGGAAATCCGAACTGCGCGAACCCGCACCGGGAACGGGATCACGATCCTCCGAGGCCCTTCCTGAGGCCACGCCGCATCCGGAAAGCCCTTCCGGACCGGACTTACCGGGGCTGAAAATAGTGTCCGTGACCCCCGGGGCCGCACTGGCCGGAACCCAGATCCTGCTGGTGGGTACCGGATTCGGGGCGAGCTCGAACGCACCGCTTTCCATCCGGTTCGACGGGGTGTCCGTGCCACGAGGCCAGATCTTCCGGCTGTCGGATGACCAGATCTACGTGGCCATTCCTCCGACGGCAACCCGGAGCCTCCTCGAGGTGCGGGTCGGGGAGCGCGCGGCCCTGGCTCCGGAGCCGATCGACCGGCTCGATAATCCCCGGGTCCTGCCGCAAGACCTCGTCCTGGGTGGGGATGCGACGGCGGATGTTCGCCTGACCGGCACGGATCACGGGGGGCGGATCAGGG
>JBIIHZ010000034.1:0-9516 GCA_044235265.1 Candidatus Sericytochromatia bacterium | reverse complement strand
CGGGCGTCTTGACCCCGCCCGGGGCGGGCTTCTGGACCTCGGCCGGCGCAGGTTTTGCGATCTCCGGTTTCCCGGGGTGCAAGCGGGGGATGCCATGCCGCGCGCGCTCAGACCTGGCCGGATGGGGTTTCCTGTTCGCCTGGCGTGTCCCGGAGCTGGACGGTTTCGCGCGTCTGGTCGGAGCAGGTTCCATCGGACCGCAGGGAGCGACCGGTAGGCTGACGGCCCGGGTCCGGGTCGCGTCTCGGGGGGGGGCGGGCGGTTCGCCGAAGACCCATCTCGACAGCTTGGCGACGGAGCTCGTCAGCCTCGACATCAGGGTGGCCAACAGTCCGGGGGTGGCAGCGGGTTGAGGAAGAGAAGATGGCCCTGCGGGCACGTCCCGAGTGACCGCATCGGCCGGCGCTTCCGGGGGGCGTCCGATCGGGAGCGAGGTCCGGGCGGAGCCCTGGAACGCGGAGGGCGTGGACCGGGACAGGGCGTTCATGGGCAGCTCGCTCTTCTCGGGGCAGGAGGGACCGAGAGGGTTATCGTGTGTCAGCCTGCCCGAGGGGGTTATGAATGCTTGAAGCTGTCCTTAATTCTGCGCTGGAACCGAGGCGTCGTCATAAGAGGAAGTCCGGGTCGAACGGGGTCGGAGGAGGCGTCCAGCGTGGCGTCGCCGTGGGGGTCGGTCGCGGTGTCGGTGTCGGTGTCGGTGTCGGCCGCGGCGTGGGGCTCGGTCTCGGGGTGGGCACGGCGAAAGAACGTGTGGCGGAGACTCCGGCGAAAGTAACCTGGATCGTGCCCGTCTGGGCGCCGACAGGCACGGTGAGCGTCAAGCTCGTCGAGCTCGCTGCGCTGATCACGGCCGGGACACCCGCCACCGTCACCGTGTTCTCGCTCGAAACCGGGCTGAAGCCGGTACCGGACAGGACCACCACGCTTCCCGGGACGGCCGATCCCGGCGAGGCTCCCGTGAGGGTCAGCGGGAAGGTCCGGAGCGCGCTCGTCCGGACCGAGAGCGGGCCCGAGGCTCCGGAGAGCCGGACGCGCGTCCTGAACGATCCCGAGGACTGGGTCGTGGCGGGCACGGCCAGGCTCAGCGTCGCGGTCCCCGGGGAGGAGGGCCAGCTCGAGACGGTCAGCGAGCTGCTGGCCACGACGGTCGAGCCCGTCTGAGGCATCGTTTCGACCTCGAGCAGGCGGCCGAGCGGATTGCCCGTGAGGTTCACGCCCGTATCGATCTCGACGCCCGACATGCCGGCGGTCAGGGCCTCTCCGATCGCGATCGAGGTCGTCGCCGACCCGAGGCCCACGAGATTGTCCGGGGCCTGGTATCCCGGATCCGTGAGCACGCTCGCGCTGGCGATGCCTCGCCAGAGCGTGGCCGTGAGGGTGTATCCGCCCGACGAGTCGGCGGGCAGGCCCGTGAAGGTGGCCTGGTACGCACCGCTCGACGGGGTGGCCGCCACGACGAGATCGCGGCGGAGACGGGTTGGATGCGAGAGCCGGAAGAGGATCGCCGAATGGGCATCGGCATCCGCGAAGGCATGCACGCTGCGTGGCAGCCGGGCCTGCTCGATCCGGACCCGCAGGCTTCCCGGGTGCTCCTGGAAGAGCCGGACGGGGACCTTTCCCGTCTCTCCCGGGCCGGGCTGGTTCGCCAGGAGACCCGGTGGGTTCCCATGTCCATCACACGAGGCCATGAGCCATACGAGGCCGGTGGCGGCGCCGATCGCGAGCTGTCGGGTGCGCTGGTGCGAGGACATGACATGCCTCCGCGGGACCCGCTCATGCTAAGGACCAAAAACGGGCCGGTCAAGCACCCGCACCGGGCTCCGGTGCCTGTAAGATGGCGCCATGACCTCGTCTCATGTCGCCAAACCAGCGCATCGTTCCCCGGCGGCCGGGCGACTCCTGCTGCTCGCGGACGCGGGAAGCATCCATACCCGGCGCTGGGCCACGGCCCTGGCCGCTCGGGGTCGGGAGGTGCACGTCGCGAGTCTGCGTCCCTTCGACATCTCCGGCGTGACGGTCCATCGGCTCCGGGGGGCCTGGTTCGGTCGGCTCGGGATCCCGGGCGCCTTGTCCCGGGTCCGGCAGCTCGTCCGGGATCTGGCTCCAGACCTCGTGCACGCGCACTACGCCACGAGCTACGGGCTGCTCGGAGCCCTGGCGGGACATCACCCGCTGATGATCTCGGTCTGGGGGAGCGACGTCTACGAGTGGCCGCAGCTGGGCCCCCTTCACCGGGCCCTCCTGCGCTTCAACCTGTCCCGAGCCGCCATGGTGGGGGCCACGAGCCCGGACCTGGCCCGGGCCGTCCGTCCCTTCGTTCCGGCTGACGTCCCCGTCGAGGTCACGCCGTTCGGGGTGGACGTCGAGGTCTTCCGTCCGGGGCCGCGGACCGGTGGGGCGCCCGTGGTGGGAACGGTGCGGACGCATGAGTGGCGCTACGGGCTCGACGTGTTGCTCCGCGCCTTCGCGCTCCTCGCGAACTCGACGGAGGCCCGCCTGGTCATCGGGGGAGCCGGTCCGCAGACCGGGGAATACCGGGCCCTCGCCTCCGAGCTCGGGATCGCGGATCGGGTCGATTGGCCGGGGTTCGTCGAGCCGTCAAGGCTCGTCGAGCTCTACCGGACCTTTGACGTGTTCGTCGCCCCCTCGCGCATCGAATCGTACTGCGTCGCGGCCATCGAGGCCCAGGCCATGGGCGTGCCCGTGGTGGCGACGCGCGTCGGGGGACTGCCCGGTGTGGTGGTCGACGGGACCACCGGGCGGATCGTCCCGCCCGAGGATCCCGCCACGATGGCCGCGGCGATCGCCGAACTGCTGGACGACGCGCCTCTGCGGGCCAGGATGGGGCAGAATGCCCGCGCGCACGTCTGCGCCCATCACGCCTGGGCCGAGAACGTGTCCCGGATGGAAGCTCTGTACGCCCGGATCCTCGAGGGGGGCCGGGACTGATGTATCCTCTCGCCCGTTCCCTCGCCACGTTCGGAGTGTCCCTGGGCCTGGTCGAGTCGGCCTGGGCCTCCGGAGCGGTCGTCACGGACGACGCCACCACCGGCGAGGCCCGCACGGCGCAGGTCGAGTCCTGGGTCCAGCTCCAGGAGGGCGCGAACACCTTCTGGTCGATGCCGGCCGTGGTCGTGGCCCCCGGGCTCGAGATTGCGGCAGGATACCGGCGAGACCTCGTCCTCGGGGGTGACGCGGGGGATGGTCTGCTCATGCAGGTCAAGAAGTTGCTCGTGCCGCTCGAGACCGATGGCTGGGGGGTCGGGGTGGTGGGCGGATCCTGGCTTGCGACGGTCGATCCGGCGCGCTTCGCGGGAGGCTATGCGTACGTGCCCGTGAGCCAGTCGTTCGCGGGCGATCGTCTTCGCCTGCACGAGAACCTGGGCTGGGTCCACGATCCGGTCCGGCCGGTCGCGGATGCCCTCACCTGGGCGATCGCCGGCATCTGGATGCCGCATGAGCGCCTCGAGTGGGACCTGGAGGTCTTCGGCGACACCGGCTCCCCGGCCTGTTCCCAGCTGGCTTTCCGGGTGTGGCCCGTGCCCGGGCACGTCCAGGTCGACGTCATGGTGGGGGCCGATGTCACCGGAGCCGTCTGGGCCATCGGCGGCCTGAATCTCTACACCGCACCGTGGTCCGGAAGTCCCTGACTCAGGAACAGCTCCGGTGCAATTCCGGAGTGGGCTCGTGGATCGCAGGGTTCCACTCGCCCAGCGTGACGCCCTGGATGTGCTTGCACGGCACGTCTGGACCGGTTTCCCGGACGTCCACCCGGGCCTTGTAGGACCGGAGTTCGTCCCGGAACTGCGTGAGCTCATGGATCCTCTGGTCGAGGTTCGCGAGCTTGTCGTCCAGCAGACGGCTCACCGTTCCGCAGGGCGTCGCCCCTGCGGACCAGATGCCCAGGATCTGCTTGATCTCGTCGAGGGAGAGGCCCAGGGTCTTGGCTCCGCGGATGAACTTGAGCCTTTCGGCGTCCGTTTCCGCGTAGATGCGGTAGCCCGAATCCGTCCGCCTGGGTTCCGAGAGCAGCCCCAGGCCCTCGTAATACCGGATCGTCCGGGCGTTCATGTCGGCGCGTCGCGCCAGCTCACCGATGAAGAGATCCTGCTTCATGACGGTGCTCCTCGTCGAGATGTCACGGATGGACTCGAGTATACCGAGAACCCGGGACCTGGGAAACGGGGTCGAGCGCCGGATGGGCGACGCTCGACCCCGTTGCTTCACCAGGTCTTCAGAGCCACTTGATCACCGTGACACGACCCGGAACTTCGGCCTGGGCCCGGGGGCGTGGCTGCCGTGGTGGGCCATCACCGTGGGGCAACCGCTGGGGTGGCAGCTGCCGTGATGATCGATCACGGGGGTCCAGTCGGGGTCGTGGCTGCCGTGGTGGGCGATCACGGTCGGGGTCTCGGTGGCCTGATTCGACGAGCTGACGCTGGCCTGGGCGGCGAAGGCAAAGCCGACGGTCACGATCGCGGCGAGGCTCGCGGCGGTGCGGTGGATGCGCAAGGACATGTCCTTTCGGTTGGGGCCGGGGCCCCGGGTGAGACGCGTGAAGGAAGCGTAAACTTTGCCTTCGAGGAGAAGGTCAAGGGGGGATAACGACCGGATCCGTGAGTTTCACTCAGGTCTTAAGCTCGTCTTTACTTTTAACGCTTCTTGGATATGATCTGCATGGGAATCTCCGTCGCCTGCCGAGGATCGTCGACACGTGAAGCACGCCAGAGGGATCTTCCCCGCCTTGCTGCTGGGGGCCGGATGGGCCGTCGCCTCCCTGGGCTGCGGCTACGTCCCGGAGGCTCCCGTCCCGGGGCCGTCCGCCTCGCCTTCGTCCGTCCCGTCCGCGAGCCCGGTCGGGCCCGTCGGTTCGCCCCGCGAGTTCGTCACCCGGGCGCAGGAAACCTTCCGGAAGGCTCCCGGTTATCGCACGGAGCTGCACTACTTCCAGAAAAAAGGCGATCGCACGGTCCGCGGGATCTACGACGTCACGGGGCGTCCGGGCAAGCCCATGCGGATCGTCATCGTGAAGGGCGACTCCCCTGGCACGCGCATCCTCTGGGAGGGCGGCAAGACCGCGAAGGTACGCCCGGCCGGTCTGCTCTCGCCCTTCGTCGTCACGCTCGACGTGACGGATGATCGTCTGATTTCCATCCGCGGGTACACGCTCGATCAGTTCGAGCTCGGTGGCATCCTGGGGCTGTACGACGATCCCGCGGCTCGCCTCGTGCAGGCCGGGCTCACGGGAACCGTCTATCAGGTGGCGATCGCCAGTCCGAACCTGTTCTCGGGCTGCAAGCAGCTCGTCATGACCTTCGACGCCCGCACCTTCCACCCTCTGACCATGCAGATGCGCGACGATCGCGAGGCCGTCGTCGGCATGGAGATCCGCAACCTCCGCGTCACGCCCGAGGTCGATCTGACCATCTGACGGGCTCGCCCGATGTACCTCGCACGACGAGGGACGCCAGATCGCATATGAAGGCCGGGGTAACCGGTTCGTTTTCGAGGACCAGACGCTGGAAGCAAGCTCCGGCGATGACGGTCAGCACCAGCCGGTCGTCGACGTCGGCCGCGATCTCCCCGCGCAGGCGCGCTCGCTGGAGCACCTGGCGAGGGGCCTGGCCCTGGTTCTCCGAGATCCGGCCCAGGGTCGCGCCCAGCCTTGCGGATCTGGGGCTCGCCACCAGCGCCCGCAGGATGGCCATGCCCTCCGGAGATCCTGACCATCTCGCCGCTCGCTCGATCAACATCGCCAGATCCGTCTCGAAGCTGCCGGTATCCGGGGGCATGTCTTCGTGTCCCAGCGAACGCTCGAGGGCCGCCGCGATGAGGGCCTCGGGGTCCGGCCATCGACGGTAGAGGCTCGTCTTGTTCAGCTCTGCGCGCCGTGCCACCTCGGGGATGCTCAGGCCCTCCGGACCCTCGCGAGCGAGGATTTCCAGGACCGTGTCGAGGACTCTCTCGACGACGGGGGCACCGCGCCGCTTCCGGATGCCCGGGTTCCGGTCCGATTCCTCGGGATGCATCAGCGCTGCATGCTCGCGGCCAGGGGCTCGGTCCGGGTTCCGCGCTCGAGGAAGAGATGCTCGTATTCCGGGATCTCGGTGCCGAACACCCGGTCCCAGAGGCGCGAGTGGAGGCCGAAGTTCCCCCGGGGGCGCGAATGGTGCAGGCTGTGGAAGGTCGCCGTGTTCGTCCAACGCAGGACCGGCACCTTCAGGAGCCACATTGGCAGGAACTCGTAACCCAGGTGGGACATGACGTTGTTCGCGAGGCCGACGACCTGGATGATCGCCAGGGCCTGCATCGGGATGGGCAGACACAGGGCCGCAGGGACGATCCAGATGCCCAGGAGGATCGCCTCCACGCCGTGAAATGCGTAAGAGGTGAACGGGTTCACGTCGATGCTGCGGTGATGGACGGCATGCACGTGTCGGAACAGGACGGGGTGGTGCAAGAGACGGTGGCAGGCGTAGAACCAGGCATCGTTGAACACGATGCCTCCCACCAGCCACGCCAGGATCGTGAGGGGGGAGGCGGGGGTATCCGACAGGCTCGCCACCCCGACGGTCTTCAGACCGATGACCGTTCCGGCACTGGCCATTCCGGCCAGGAGGGTCACGAGCGTATGGCCGATTTCCCGGATCACCTGTTCGCGCCCGAACCTCGCAGGCGCAGGGATTCTGCGCGGTCGAAACCGTTCCCGTCCCCAGTGCCACACCACGAGAAACACGAGGCTGACGGTCACGAAATACGATACGGCTCCGGCCAGGAATTGACCGACCATGGCTTTCAGGATGACTTCGGAGGGAAGATTCACCGATTTCCCCCTTTCAGGGTGTGCTTCGTCTGGTGTCCAACCCCCGCAGCATAAAGGCACGGCCGGCATTATTGCAACTATAAGTTGCATTATGAGTGGACGCAAAAAAACCGGGACCCATCGGGTCCCGGTCGAAAGTGGGCGTAACTGGATTCGAACCAGTGACTCCTACCGTGTGAAGGTAGTACTCTACCGCTGAGTTATACGCCCGTTTCAGAGGTGGAACGGTACGCCGAACGGGGCGTTCCGCCTGCGCGGTCAAAGCAGTATCCCGCAAGACAGAGGCCGTGTCAAGCGCCGCGCGAGGCGTCGATGACCATGCCCTTCCAGTTGTCCCCGCCCACGACCGGGATGCCCGACATCGTGTCGTTCTGCCAGCGCCGCATGAAGGTGCCCTCGGTCATCGCCTGGTAAGGCCCCCCGATGGAGTCGTGGATCAGCAAGCGCTTCGTGGTCTCGTTGTAGCCCACGACGACGACCCAGTGGACGGCCCCCTCGTAGTCGAGCACGACCATCGCCGGGCGGCCCTGGTCGATCATCGACTTGATGAAGTCGACCGAGCCGTTGCGGTAGGCCTTCACGTCGAGGCCCTTGCTCTTGAGGTAGCCCCCGGCCGAGGAGGGGGTCGTTCCGAGATTCATCCGGTTGGATTCGTTGACGACCTGCTGGTAGGAGGTGCTGACGCCCCAGTAATTCAGGATGAGCGTGCTCGCGGCCTGACCACACGTGTTGTCGCTGGCGTTCTGCTCGATGAAGGGCACGTCGTCCACCAGGACCGAACCGTTCTGGTACCGCGTCACCCGGGCGCCCGTTGCCTGGATCTGCATCGTCTGGACGGGGGCTGCCTTGGTGTACGGGACGGCCGTACCGTTCGCCACTCCGGCGAAGGTGCCGGTGGACAGGGTTCCCGGGACGCCTGGAGCCACCGCGCCGCAGCCCGTCAGGGTTCCGGCCGCCATGACGGCCACCAGGGTCGCCGTGAATAGCTTGGACTGGATCTTGAGGGCCTCGGCCAGGTGGTTTGGCTTGACGAGACCCGCCTCGAGCAAGATCTCACCGATCTGCTTGCGGGTGAGTTTCTGCTGCGCCAGGGCCTTCTCGAGGTCCCGTCGAGAGATGACCTTCGTCGACACGAGGATCTCGCCCAGCATGAGCTTGACCGCGAGCGCGCTCTGCTGCGAGGCATCGGACTGCCAGGTCAGCAGGGCCTCGAGTTCGCCCGTGCTGACGTGGCCGAGGCGGACGAGCACTTCCCCGAGTTTCTCGTTGGTGCGTCGTTGCTCGTGCAGGGCGGTCTCGATATCGGCCTTGCGGACCTTCCCCGATTTGAGCAGGAGGTCTCCCAGCCGGTGGCGGACGCCGGAGGCGCGTTCGAGGGCCTCTTCCACGGCCAGGTCGTCACCGACCTGGGTGGCCAGCACGGCGTCGAGTTCCATGCGGGTGAGCTTGCCGAGCCGGACGAGCGTCTCGCCGAGGCGTTCGTTGGTCTCGCGCTGATGGGAGAGGGCGTGATCGAGATCGGAGGCCGAGATGAAGGCTCCGTCGACGAGGACCTCGCCGAGCAGGCGACGGGGGAGTCGGTTGGTCGTGGTCGTGGTCATCTCGGTGACTCCTTCCAGGGGTTCTATACCCGCTCCCGGGCAAGGCGGATGCGTCCGGTGGTCTCATCGGTGAAGGCGATCCAGAGCTTTCCTTGCGTCGAGCGGACGCCGCAAGGGTCGATGGCCGGTGCGGTCGAGCCCGTGCCGAGGCGCGCCAAGAGGCTGCCGTCACGCTGCTGGACCTCGAGCCGGCCATCCGGCGTGGCGACGATATACAACTCGCTCTGTCCCCGGAGCCACGCCACCTGGCCCGTCACGGTCTTCTGGCGGGGGCTCCAGGTTCCCTGGGCCGTCTCCCCGTAGAGGCTGCAGACCTCGCCCTGGCGGATCCACGCCAGGCCCAGGCCTTCGGAATCGAGCGCGAGTGAAGGGGCTCCTCCTCGCACCTCGAGCGTCACGGGCCGCGGCCACGGGGTCCGGGAGCCGGGGCGCCGGCTGCAGACTACCCCGCCGGTCATCGTTTCCAGGGCCAGGAGCTGGGCGGAGGAGGCGGAGGCGATCGCCAGGTCCTGGGGAGACTGGGCAGGCACGTCGACGGGATTGGCCGGGCTCCAGGTCCGTCCGTCGCTCGAGGACGTCTCGTAGGCCTTCCAGGTTCCCGTCCGGTTGGACACGAACATCGCGTGCAGGGTATCGCCCTCTTCCCGGAGCACCGGGGAGGCGTCGCTGTAGGCAGCGGATGGCAGGCGGGTGGGCTCGCTCCAGGACGTGCCGTCCCGGGAGGTCACGACATACGCATGGTTGTCGCCGAGGCGGTCGCGCGCGAAGGCCAGGACCCAGGAGCCGTCGGCTCGCTGGAGCAGATCGGGTTGCTGGGCGCCACCGGCTCCCGTGGGGACCGTGTCCAGGCTGAAGGTGCCGGCCGCCGTAGAAGGCTCGTCCGTGGTGGCTGCAGGGCCCCGGCTGCAAGCCACGAGGCTCAGCAGCGCCACCGCGAGGGGGAGCGCCAGCGAGGTCCTGAGGCAGACGTTCGGGGGGCGGCGGAGAGATCGCATGTCGGGGTTATCGCCTTCCACGGGCCGGAACGGAACTTCTTCACGTTAAACTTCATGAAAGGACTGTTCAAGAGCGGGAGGAGAGCAATGGATCTGG
>JBIIHZ010000371.1:0-2864 GCA_044235265.1 Candidatus Sericytochromatia bacterium | reverse complement strand
TCAAACGGGACTGGCGAGCCAGGCAACCGAGGCCCGTCGCAGGCAGGACCCCCCCGAGGCCCGTCTCGGGATGAAGCGTGACGTGGTTGACGACGATCAGGGCATCCGCGCGGGCGATCGCGGCCGCCACCCCCACCTCGTGGAGGTGAGGTCCGACGCACGGGAGACGCACCATGTCGCTACCCAGGAAACCGTCTCCCACCAGGACGGGAGCCCCCAGGTTCGCTTCCAGGTAGCCGTGCTCCGACGCGGCTCGCAGACAGCCGATGGCATCCTGCCGGGTCGGACTCGTCCGGGCACATGTATCCACGATGAACGGTCGGGCCTGAAGGTCGAGGAGCTTGGCGACCAGCGTGCGGATCAGGGCGGGCGGAATGGTGGTGGTGTTGCCCGGCTCGCCGAAATGAAGCTTGACGGCCACGCGGTCGCCCCGCTGGATGAGGTTCGCCAGCCCGCACGCATCCAGCAGGCTACCGAACTTCATCGGCAGGCTGCTGCGCGGTGCGACCCGGCGCTGGGCGAAGTAGACGTCGGCTCTCAAGGGAGCCTTCCACGGCATCTGGCCATGCCTTCAATCTAGCACGCGCCGGCCTTGCTGTTCGATCGTCATGCCATGTGACACCTTCTTGACACGGGGTCCCGAGATCCCGTACAAGCATGGGCAGAAGCGGTGGTGAGTGAGGACTCACTACAAGGGATCTGGCGATGAGGCCGGTCCCTCGCTCCGGACGAGGAGGTCCAGGGCCATGGTTGGCCGCGAGCGCCTGAGCGCCGAAGATCGTCGCGCTGCCATCGTGCGCAGCGCCACGACGGTGTTTGCCCGTTCCAACTACCGGGTCGCAGCCATGGCCGAGATCGCCCGCGAGGCGGGCATCTCCGAACCGGCCGTCTACAAGTACTTCCCCAGCAAGAAACAGCTGTTCCTCACCATCCTCGAGCGCGTCCGGGAGGGTACGCTCGGGCACTGGCAGGAACTCGTCGACCAGGAACCGGATCCCGTGCGCACCATCGCCCGGATCGCGCTCAGTCAGTACGATGCCGTCCTGGCCCACCCGGACACCCTCAAGGTGCAGTTCCAGGCCCTTTCCGAGACCGGTGACGCCGACATCCGCGAGGTCCTGCATCGCTCCTTCGCGGCCTACCGTGATTTCCTCGCCTCCCTCCTCGAACGCTGCAGACCGGTCGGGGCTCCCGCCAGGAGCCTCGACCTCGGGGCTGCCACCTGGACGATGCTGGCGGTCGGCTTCACCCTCAACGTCACGTCGTTGCTGGGTTTCCAGGACGACCTCGGTCGCACCACCCTCGAGGGCCTCGTGGAGTCCCTCGCCCGCACGTTCCTCGATCAGCCGGGAACGCTCGATCTACTCGCAGAAAGGACTTCCGAGCCATGAAAGACGTGTTCATCGTCGATGGCGTCCGCACCCCCTTCGGCAATTTCGGCGGGGCGCTCAAGGACCTCGATGCTCCGGCGCTCGGCACGATCGTGGTCTCGGAGCTGCTCGGACGCCATGCGTCGGCCCGGGAGGCCATCGATCAGGTGATCATGGGCGCATGCGGTCAGGGCTCCGAGGCCCCGAACCTCAGCCGCGTCGTCGCCCTGAAGGCCGGGATTCCTCTCGAGAAACCCGCCTACACCGTCCACCGCAACTGCGGGTCGGGACTCCAGGCGATCATCAACGCCCATCAGGAGATCCTCGTGGGCGAGGCCGAACTCGTCCTGGCGGGGGGCATCGAGTCCATGAGCAGCTACCCCTACATCAATCGCGACATGCGGTGGGGCAAGCGCATCAAGCACTCCGAGTTCATCGACTCGATGTGGGAAGGCCTCACCGACCCCGTCTGTGGGCAGCTGATGGGACTCACGGCCGAGAACCTCGCCGTCGAGTTCGGCATCAGCCGCGAAGAGCAGGACGCCTTTGCCGTCCAGTCTCACAAGAAGGCCTTCCGAGCGGCCCGCACGGGCGTCTTCGGTGAGGAGAGCATGACCGTCATGGTGCCCAAGAAGGCCGCCGGTCGAGATGTTCCGCCCGAACCCGTCGGCTCGGACGAGGGTCCCAACCCGGCCCTCTCGGCCCAGATGCTCGCGCAGTATCCGACCATCTTCAAGAAGGGTGGCTCGGTCACGCCCGGCAATGCCTGCCCCACGAATGACGGTGCCGTGGCCCTCTACGTGGCCAGCGGCGAGCGGGCCGATGCTCTGGGACTGCCGAAGCTGGCACGCATCGTGAGCTACGCGTCCTACGGCGTCGAGCCCGAGCGCATGGGCATCGGCCCGGCCCTCGCGATCCCGAAGGCCCTGGCCAAGGCAGGGCTCACGCTCGATGACATCGCCGTGTTCGAGATCAACGAGGCCTTCGCGGCCCAGGTGCTCTCCGTGGTCAAGAAGCTTGGCATCGATCCGGACAAGCTCAACCCCAACGGAGGGGCGATCGCCCTCGGTCACCCCGTCGGAGCGTCCGGGGCGCGCCTGGCGCTCACGCTCGGCAAGGAACTGCAGCGCCGCGGAGCGCGGTACGGCGTCGCGAGCCTCTGCATCGGCGGTGGCCAGGGCATCGCGATGGTGCTCGAGAACCCGTCGGCGTCATAGCCCTGCACAGGTCGAGTCCGCCCGGCCCGTTGCTCGGGTGGACGCTGGTAAAACGTTTCCCCACGCGAGGAGGACATCGATGAGCACGGACACCCAGGCCAAGCCGGCAGCGGCCGTCAAGCCCCTACCCATCTTCAAGGTCGGGGTCGTGGGCGGGGGCGCCATGGGCGGCGGGATCGCCCAGGTCGTCTCCAACGCGGGCCTTCCCGTCGTCATCCGCGACATCAACCAGGATGCCGTCGACAAGGGTATCGCGGCCGCACGGAAGGTCTACGAA
>JBIIHZ010000033.1:0-9555 GCA_044235265.1 Candidatus Sericytochromatia bacterium | reverse complement strand
GTGCCCCTTGTCCAGATCGTCCGGTGCAGCCCTGCTCGCCACATCCTTCGTGCTCCTGTCGCAGACCCCCGTCTTCGCCCAGATGCGGACCTCGTCTCCCCAGGGGACCCCGAACCCCGGGGCCTCCGGAATCCAGACCATGTCCGGTTTCAAGCAGGACGCGAGCATCGAGGAAGAGCGTCCTCGCATCGCCGTCCTGCAGCCGACCGGCCAGGCCACGAACCTCTACAACAACACCCTGTATGGCCGCATCGAGACCGGCCTCGTCCGTCTCAACCGCTTCACGGTGATCAATCGCTCCCAGATCGAGGGCCTGCTGCGCGAGCAGAAGCTCGACGGAGCCGTGCAGTCGGATCCGGCCCGGGTCGGCCGCCTGCTGAGCGCCCAGCGACTCGTGGTCGTCGAGATGATCTCGGACCCGACGGCGACGGAGACCACCAGCGAGACCGTCCGGGAATCGACGACGGGCAGCGTGAGCCAGTCCAAGCAGACCGGCTCCGGGACCGAGACCACCCGCAAGGTGGACAAGGGCCGCGAGGTCGAGCGGACCAATCGCACCTTCAACAGCGTCGCCCGGGCCAGCATCCGCTTCCTCGACGTGAAGACGGGGGCCCTGATCGACAGCTTCGAGGAGTTCGCGGACGTCACGGGCCCCTCGAAGGCTCAGACCGAAGACCAGGCGATGACGCAGCTCGCCCAGGCGATCATCAACGGAGTCCACGACCGCTCCCGTCTCGATACCGTCCTGACCCAGCGTGACGGGCGAACCGTCCGCCTGAAACTGGGTAGCCGGGCCGGGGTGACGCCGGACATGCGCTTCACCAAGGAAGGTACGCGCGATCTGGTCAAGGTGACGCGGGTCCTGCCCGCCGAATCGACCGGCGTGATCGAGTGGGGCTATCACGACCTGGCCGAGGGCGACGCCCTCGTCGAGTCGCGTGGACTCTCGGTCCCTGGCGGCATCGGCATCGGGCATCGCCGGATCGCCGGAGGTTCACCGGCGGACGCCCTGGCAAACCCCGCGCAGATGTACACCTACCTGGATCTCAACACGAACATGTCGGGAGTGGGCCCGAGCTTCGGCGTCGAGATCGGGGGGCTCCAGTTTGCCAGCAGAACCGACGTGGCCGGTCTGGGCCTCTTCGCGAAGGCCGGATACGCGATCGATTTCCTGCCCGAGTTCCTGTGGCTGACGGGGAATCTGGGCCTCGGTGGGTTCGCCCTCGGCGCGACGGTCAACGGCGAGAGCATCTCGGCTGGATGCGGGAACCTGCTGGCCGAGGCCTCGCTGGGAGTGCGTCCGCTGCCTTTCTGGGTGATCGAGGCCGGGGCGGGATACATGTCCTCCGGGGACGTCGCGGCCGGCAGCTGGAGCAAGAGCACCGACAACGGCCAGTCATCGCCCAGAACGGGACCGGCCTTGAGCGTCGGGGGGCTGTTCCTGCGCCTCGGCACGTCCATGAGCTTCTGAGGCCCGGATGAGCGCCCGCATCCTGTCACGACTGGCGATCGCCACCTCGCTGGCCGTGGCCGGATGTGCTCCGCCCGCCTGGGATCTCCCCGATGACATCCCACCACCGGCCATCACCCGGACGGTCGGGGGGAATCGCCTGGGCGGCCTCGTGGGTGGTGCCATCACGACCCCCCGGGACGATTCCGGCTCCACCGGCAGTTCACCTGCCTCCGCCCCGGAGCCGGCCCCCGCCGACTTTGCCTGTGGTTCTCCCCGCTCGGGCACCTCGCTCGTCCCGGTGACGACCCTGACGGGGGCGCCGGACGGTGTGGCCCTGACACCCGTCTCTTCGAGCCCCGTCCGGCTCGAAGAGACGGTTCGAACGGCTCTCGTCATCACCTCGACGGGAGCCTTTCCGAGCCCGTGGGACGTGGCCTGGACCGGTAGCACCGGTTTGGCCTTCCGCCTCCCGGAGTCGGGCAGCCCCCCCGGGACGTCGCCCGACCGTCAGGGCCGCGGTGAGCAACGGATCGCCCAGATCACGCGCGCGTGGCTCGCGCGGCCGGCCCCACGCCGGGTCCAGAACCTCGTGATACCCGTCTACGCGGGCCCGGGTAGCCAGCGCACGTTCCAGATGATCGACGGCCTGACAGGTGGGGCCGTCGCCGTGTCCACCGAGGCCATCCAGGACGTCTCCCTGGATGCGAATCGCAAGCTGATCGTCTGGGCGGATCGCCGGGATCTGAGCCAGGTCCGGGCGGCCAGCCAGGCGATCGCGACGGTCCTCGCGACCTTCCGTGACCACATCTACCCGCTCGAGACCTGTGCCTTCGGACCGGACCCGCTGCCCCCGAGTCTTTCTCCGGTCCCCGAGACGTCCCCGGTGCTGGCCGACGGCCACGTGCACCTCGTGTTCTCCAGCCGGGTGGATGCCGGTCCGGCCGAGGGCCTGCTCGGTTACTTCACGATCGCCGATCTGGTGGGCACCGCGAGCCTCGTCGAGAGCAACCAGGCGAAGGCCCTTCACCTGGCCACCAGCACCCTGTCCCGGAACATGGGCGATCTGCTGGCCGTGGTGGCCCACGAGTTCCAGCACCTGCTCTTCAGCTGTCACCGGATCCAGGCCGTCGGCCGGGGCAACCACGTCGACGAGTTCGCGGACCCTGGCCAGACCTGGCTGAACGAGGGCCTCTCGATGCAGGCCATGCTGCTGGCGGGCTATGGCCCCGAGGGCCGAACCCCCTCCCCGGCGATCATCAGCCAGGTCGCCGACTACCTGGCCGAACCCGATCGCTATTCCATGACGGGCTTCTCGCGCTCATCGGGCAATCCCACGGATGCCTACGGGATGGTGACCCTGTTCTTCGACTACCTCGTGAACCGACTGGGCGACGGGATCCTCGCGTCCCTGCACGACCCGGCGCGACGGACGGTGATCACCACGCCAACCGGGCTCCTGGACCCGATCCTGGCCTCCCGGGGCACCAGCTTCGATAGCCTGTTCGCGGACTTCGGCGTGGCACTCGCCGTCGATGACGCCCCGACCTTCCGCTCGCTGCCGGCGGAACTCCGGGCCCGTTTGCGCATCCCGGGGGTGAACCTCTACCGGGGCAGCGACGGGGTGACCGCGGGCTACACGGGACTCGATGGCCCCACCGCCCTCGCAGGCCCCGCCGTGCGAGCGCGCGGTGCTGCCCTCTCGACGGACGGCCGCTCCCGGGTGATCTCGCTCCAGGTCACCCGGAACCTCGAAGCCGGCCAGCAACTCTCCGGGCCACCCCCCCGCGGTGTCACCGCCCGGATCCTGACGGTCCGGTGACCTCGCCTCTCGCCCCGGGAAGCTTCAGTACGAGATCCCGAGCTGCGAGTAGACTTCCCCTGCCGGCCGGTCACCCCCGGGGGAAACGGCCCAGCCCAGGCGCCACTCGCTGCCGACGAACAGCAGGTTGAGCCCCATCCGGGCCTCCAGACCGAGACCGAGTCGGGACGTCGCAAGACGCCCGCGCCCGGCGGCCCCCCACTCGGCGAAGGCCGCCCCGTGGACCCGTGAGACGAACAGGGGGAAGGCCCCCAGGCCGCGCTGGATCTCGAGCACGGGAAAGCGCACCTCGCCCGCGACCACCGCCATCCGGTCCCCGACCAGGCTACCTGCCGGTACCCCACGAAGGGCTGCCCCGGCGACGCCTCCGACCGAGCGCATGTCCACGAAGGTGAGCAGCCCGCTGGAAGCCGTTCCCCCGACCCGGAAATCGCCCCCCGCATCTCCCCAGGCCATGCCCCCGGCCGCACGGGTGGCCAGGACCCAGTGGTCCAGCGGCAGGGGCCAGTACCGACGCACCTCCCCCGAGATCCGGTCGAAGCGCGTGGAGCTCCCCAGGGTCGGGCCCGCATGCTCGAGGGTGAGGCCCAGGGCCGTCCCCTGGTCGACACCGGGAGCCCCGGAAGAACGCCCCGTGTCCGAGGTCCGGTAAGTCAGGTAGGCCGAATTGCGCTGCCCCTCGAACACGGGCGCATCGTCGGGTGCCGGGAGCGCCGAGAGCGGGTCTCGCGTCCCGGAGCGCCGAGCGCCGAGATTCGATAGCCGCAGAAACTGGAGGCCTGCCGTGAGGGACTGCCCGTTGGCCCACGTGACACCCAGGATCTGGCTGGGCAGACCGGGGACCGTGACCGCGAGTTCGCCGGAGGTGGCCTGCTGCCAGACGTCGTGCCATCGGCCGCCCGACCGGAGGCCCGTCAGGCTGGGCAGGTCGGAGCACGAGACGCTCCAGGACGGCCGGAGCTGATCGTTCTGGTAAGTCAGCAGGCCGTAGGGCTTGCCCGTGCCGGGACTCCAACCGGCGTTCAGGAACAGCTGGTGCTGGGTGAGGACATCCGTGCCGAGGGTGGTCCCGCCGAACATCCAGCCCGAGGGGTCGGTGTAGATGACGGGTGCCCAGGTCTTGGGCCGGAGGGTCTCCCAGGGGGAATACGGGTCGCTCGAAAACGTCGCGACGGACGGTGCAGCCCCCGGGAGCACGTCGTCGAGACCTCTGCCACCTTCTGCGACGGACGACGTCGCCACGGGAGGCCAGAATGCCGGGGAATCCTGCCGGTGAGCAGGGGCACCCGCCGCCGCACCGCGCGGGCCCCAGCGCAGCGAGTCCACGGCAGCCCCCCCCGCGAAAGGCACCTCGAGTCCCGTGAGCGGATCGCTGGTCGTCGCTCGGGAGGGATCGACCGCTCGCCATGAGGCCGGCTCGACGGGAAGTTCGTGCAGATTCCACCCGTCGCCCCCGAGCGAGGCGAACACCAGCCGCCTGCCGTCGGGTGAGGGAGCCGGTTCGACGGCCGCACCGGCCACGTGCGTGACCTGGTAGAGACGATGATCCCGCAGGTCCATCGCAAAGACGTTGTAAACCCCGCCGGAACGGTCGCTGGAGAAGTAGAGCCAACGCCCGTCCGGGGAAAAGACCGGATCGCACTCGATCGCCCGGTCCCGCCACAGCGGATGGGGCGCCTCGTCCCCGGGAGCCCAGAGATAGAGATCGCGCATGCCCCCCTGCGCGACGTCGAGGACGAGCGTCCGCCCATCGGGAGACCAGGCCGACGCCCCGAACCGGGCCTCCGGGGTGGGCGCGACGAGCACGGCAAGCGGGTGCCCCGCCGCATCAAAGAGCGTCAGTCCCGAACGGGGTCCGTCGTGGATCACCGCCACGATCCGCCGACCGTCGGGCGCGACCGAGGGATCGCTCACGCGAGCCAGACGCGTGAGCGGCCGGGCCTGGCCGGTCTCGAGGTCCAGACGAAACAGATCGTCGTAAGCAGCCAGATCCTGCTGCCAGGCAGTTCCTGCCAGGATGGCCGAGCGTGGGCCGGTGACGGCGAAAGCCCCCTCCGACCAGCGGGGAGCCACGAAGGTCGGGCCCCGGCCATCGAGCCGATCGCGATAGAGGCCGGCCCGCTGACCGGGTCGGAACGACAGGTACATGAGTTGTCCGTCGGGCGTCCACACCGGGTGCCGGTTCAGGTATCCGCCGGTCGTCAGCGGCTTGCCCGTCACGAGCGGTACTCGCTCGATCCGGGCCAGTTGCACCCTGGCGCGCATGCGCAGGTGCTCGAGAAAGGCGTGCCAGAGCGAACCGGTGGTCTCTCCCGGCAGCACCCTGCCCACGACATGGTCGATCCCGAACCAGGGCCAGGCCCCCTGCTCCCGGGCGAGTCGAACCGCCGTCTCCCCCCCGTACCGGGATTCGAGCCAGGTATAGAAGTGCGAGCCATACAGGTAGGTCGAGATCCCTCCAGGCCACAGGGACAGGCTCCCGAACCCGGACGCCCGGTCGACCGGGAGCAGCCGATCACCGAGTGCGGCCGTCCGGATCATCATGTCGAAGTCCCCGTCGCGCAATCGACCACCGGAGCCCATCCGGGTCTCATGAAACACGGCGAGCCCCTCCACGAGGAAGAAGGGCTGGAACAGGTTGGGGTAGAGCGCCCGCCCCAGCCAGCCGTTGGCGACGGCCGTCAGGCCGCCGACCGTCTCCTCGTGAAAGATGTGAGTCAGTTCATGGTCGAGCACCGTGTGGAGCGGATGGCGATCACGGCCCGCATGCTGATCGGACCGATCCGGCAACAGGTACACGTAGATCGTCAGGTTGGGCAGGGGAGTGGCCAGGCCGTTGTGGGTGTCCTCGTGATCGAGCAGGACGACCTCGACGGGGGCAGAGGGTCGTCCACCGAAAACCCGTGCCAGATCGGCGTAGGCCTCCTCGGCGTGGGCCAGCAGTTCGCGAGCCGTCTCGGCATGCCTGGCCTCGAAGTGCATCCGGAAATGCTCGGATTGAGCGGTCCGCCAGTCGAGCCCCGGATCGAAGAGGGTGGCGGCTTGTCCCGGGGCCCCGAGCGCCCACGACAGGAACGGACCCGCGAGGCGGGTCGCGACCCTCGTGAGCGTGCGGGGTCGGGACCGGGTTGATGCAGTTCGACCACGGAAACGACGCTCGGCCATCGGGCGCCATGGTAGCATCCGCGCCGGTCCGGACGCATGCTAGACTTCGATGTCTCGGCTACATGGCCTTTCAGCCGACCAGACCCGGAGGTTCCCGTGACCACGTCCGTTTCACTCGTCACCGGTGCGTCCAGCGGGATCGGGCGAGCCTTCGCCCTCCGCCTGGCCCGGGCGGGCCGCCCCGTGGTCCTGGTCGCCCGCCGGGAGACCGAACTCGAGGAACTGGCCACCGAACTACGCCAGAAACAAGGCATCGAGGCGTTCCCCGTGGCCCTCGATCTGACGGCCCCCGGAGCGTGCGAATGCCTCGAGGCGACCACCCGCGAGCGCGGATGGTTCGTCGAGGATCTCGTGAACAACGCCGGGTTCGGGATGACGGGCCGCTTCGCCACGGGCGCGGTCGAAGAGCTCGATCGGATGATCGCGCTCAACGTCGCCTCCCTGACGAGCCTCACGCGTCGGTTCGTCCCGGAGATGCTTTCCCGGGGGCGCGGCCGCATCGTGAATGTCGCCAGCACGGCTGCTTTCCAGCCGATCCCGTACTTCGGGGCCTATGCGGCGACCAAGGCCTTCGTGCTGTCGCTGTCCGAGGCTCTCGCGGAGGAACTCCGGGGCACGGGCGTGACCGTCACCTGTCTCTGTCCGGGACCCACGGCCACGGAGTTCGGCCAGGTGGCCCGGCTGGACATGTCGGCGGCGCTCCGGACCGTCGGCCTGATGACCGCCGAGGAGGTCGCCGAGGCGGGATGGCTGGCCATGCAGGCCGGCGAGCGAGTCCGGGTTCCGGGATGGTTCAACTTCCTCGGAACCCGGTTTTCCCCGTTCGCTCCTCGCCCCGTCGTGAATCGCCTCATGCGGACCATGTTCGGGCCGGGTGACGAAGCTTAACGAAGCCTTCCGGGACACTTAACCGCCACTGAACCCGGATCCCGTCCCGGAACCGGGATAACCTCCTCGTCCCCCATCCGCCGAGGAGGGCTCCATGATTTCTGGCCTGAACACCCCTTACGCCCCGAGGCCGAGCATCCGCTCGACCGCACCCTCGGCACCCATCGCGGCACCCGTGGCGCCCACCGCACCGTCATCGCCCGCCACGCCACCCCCGGCCACCCCCGCGAGCGGCCCGGGAGTCTCGGGCATCCTGGACGGCATCAAGTCTTTCTTCGCAGCCATCGGAGCCTTCTTCGTCGGCATCTGGAACCGCCTGACCGGGGGCAACGCGTCGACCGTCCCCGCGGGGCTCACGGCCGCCGAACACGCGATGGCGACCCAGTACGGCCTGCTGGCGACCCGCGAGAACGTGCAGGCCTTCATGGCGGAGGTCCAGGGCTACACCCAGCCGACGGCCGACGGTTTCCGCACGCTCGGGCCAGGCGCCACGGACACGGCAGCCGTCAAGCAGGCTCAGGAGGCCCTGAGCCGCCTCGGCTTCCCGGTCCCCGTGACGGGCTCGTACGATGCTGCGACCCAGGCGGCCGTAAAAGCCTTCAAGAGCGCCAATGGCCTCCAGCAGAGCTACCGCCTCGCCGATGGTCGACTGGCCGTCAACGAGTATCTCGAACCCCAGACCTTCCGGAAGATGGTCGAGAAGCTGACGCCTCCGACCGCCGGGGCACCCGCGACGCAACCGGTACCTGCGACCCAGCCAGTCCCCTCCACCCAGCCGGCGCCGCAGCCCTCGACCACGAGCGGAACCCTCAACGTCGAGGCGATCGCCACCCAGTATCGGCTTCTCCCCACGGCCGAAAATGTCGAGGCTTTCCTCGCCGAGGTCCGCACCTACCAGACGCCGGATGCCCAGGGCTACGTGGTCCTCGGTCCCGGGTCCACCGACCAGGAAAGCATCCGCGCCATCCAGGCCGCCCTGACGCAGGTGGGCTTCCCGGTCCAGAGCACCGGCACCTACGACACCGCCACCCAGCAGGCCGTGATCGCCTTCAAGACGCGGGAAGGGCTGCGCCAGACCTACCGGAGCCAGGACGGCAACTTCGCCATCAACGAGTACCTGGACCGTCCGAGCTTCGCGAAGCTCGCCAGCATGGTCTGACCTACCGATCTCTTCCACACGCAGCAGCGACAGGGCGTCCACGGGACGCCCTGTCGCTCTCCTGGCTCCGTCCCTGCCGAAGATTAACCGACAATTCAACTCGGTTTCAGCCACCATTAACCGGGATCCCCCCGGATCGGGACGATACCCTTCTTGTCCCCCCGACAGGAGGTGCCCGATGAACGTATCCGGTCAGCCGAATCCCGCGATTCTCCGCCGCCCCGTCCAGGCCGGTGGCGGTTACGATCCCGCGATGGGTCAGGTTCCCGCTGCGCCCATGGCCTATCCCCAGGCGCCCGCCACGGCCGGACCGACCGCCGGGGAACTGCTGGCAAACGTCTTCAATGGCATCGTGGCCCTCCTGAAGAACCTGTTCCAGTCGATCGCGTCGCTGTTCGGCCCTCGCTCCTCGGCCCCCCCGACCGCCACCACCCCTTTCCCCGGGGCTCCCTCGGCGCCCTCGGCCCCCACGGTGCCGGCCGCGCCCGCTCCGGCTAACTGGCAGGTCACGGCCCAGCAGTACGGCCTCTATCCGACCGAGCAGAACGTCCAGGCCTTCCTCGCCGAGGCCCGTCAGAACCAGACCGAGGGGGCTCTCGGCCCGGGCTCTCCTGCCTCACAGCCCATCCGTGACCTCCAGGCCGCGCTCGTCAGCTGGGGCTATCGCCTGGCCACCACGGGCGTGTACGACGAGTCCACCCAGGCCGCCGTCGTCGCCTTCAAGCGCAACGAGGGCATCGTGCAATCGTATCGCGCCGCAGATGGCACCTGGGCCGTCAACGGGCTGGCCGATGCCCGGACGCTCGAACGGATGATGCAGAAGCTCCAGGCTCGGGTGCCTGCGCAGCCGCAGTCCCCCGTCCAGGCGCAGCCGCAGCCCGCCGCACCCGCCCAGCCCAACCTTTCGGCGATCGCTGCCCAGTACCGCCTGCTCGACACCCCGGAGAATGTTCAGGCCTTCCTGGCCGAGGTCCAGCGCTACCCCGTCGATGGCGCCCTCGGGCCGGGGAGCACCAACCAGAAGGCGATCCAGGATCTCCAGGGCGCCCTCGCGATCCTCGGCTTCCAGTC
>JBIIHZ010000369.1:0-2876 GCA_044235265.1 Candidatus Sericytochromatia bacterium | reverse complement strand
CTCCTCGTAGAGATTCCGCTCGACCACGAGGACGCCACAGGTGCCGATCGGGAAGACCAGCTGGCTCATGGGCTGACCGTTCACGACCTTGCCCACGGGGCCCTCGAGGACCTCGTTCGCGCCCAGTCCGCGCCAGATGGCACTCGCAGGATCCGGGTCGAGGGAGGTCCCGACGGCCGACTGCTCGTAGAAGGATTCCCGCACGGTCGGGTGGGCCTGGGCGATCGCGACCAGGCGCTGCTCGCCGACCGTCGCATAGATGGTGAGGTCCGCCGGGATGAGATCGGACAGGAAGGGCAACTGCCGCGACAGGCGCCCCAGCCAGAGCCGGGCCGTCTCGTCCGGCACCAGGTTCAGGAGCGCGGTGCTCGCATCCGGAAGCGTGGCGGTTCCCGTCGTCATGCCTGGAATACCTTCGCGAAACGGCGCTTGCCGACCTGGAGGATCACCGGTTCGAGGCTCAGAGCGACCGGGGCGAGCGGATCCTTCAGGACGACCGGTTCGGGGCCATCGTGTCGCTTGACCCCACCCTGGGTCACCAGGCGTCGGGCCTCGCTGGCGCTGGCCGCCAGCCCCGCCTCGACGAGCAGGTTGGCCAGCGGCCGATCCGATGCCGGGATGCGCACCTCGGGGATGTCCGAGGGGAGTTCTCGCTGCTGGAACTGGCGGACGAAGCCCTCTTCGGCGGCCCGGGCCGCTTCCTCGTCGTGGTAGAGGCTGACGATTGCCCGCGCCAGGGCCATCTTGGAGTCGCGCGGATGGACCTGGCCGGTCGCCAGCGAGGCGAGGTGGGGTTCGACCTCGGCGGGGGATCGGCCGCTGGCCAGGCGCCACCAGCTCGGCAGGAGCGCATCCGGGATGGACATCGTCTTCCCGTACATGTCGGCCGGACCATCCGTCAGCTCGATCGTGTTCCCGAGGGATTTCGACATCTTCTGGACGCCGTCCAGACCCTCGAGGATCGGGAAGGTCATGACGACCTGCGGGGCCTGTCTCGCGGCTGCCTGGAGTTCGCGCCCCATGAGGAGGTTGAAGGTCTGGTCGGTTCCCCCGAGTTCCACGTCGGCCTGGATGGCGACCGAGTCCTGACCCTGCAACAGCGGATACAGGAACTCGTGGAGGGCGATCGGGTCCTGCCGTTCATACCGCTTCGCGAAGTTCTCGCGGGCCAGCATCTGGGCGACCGTCGCGTGCGCACACAGCTGGATCACCTCGGTGAGACCCATCGGTTCGAGCCAGGTGGCATTCGTCCGGATCTCGGCGCGCGAGAGGTCAATGATCTTGCCCAGCTGCTGCAGGTAAGTTTCAGCGTGGGCTTTCACGTCCTCGGCCGAGAGCGGCGGGCGCGCGGCTTCCTTGCCCGTCGGATCCCCGATGCGGGCCGTGAAGTCTCCGATGATCACGACGACCTGATGGCCGGCGTCCTGAAACCGTCGCAGGGCGTTCAGCACCACCGCATGGCCCAGGTGAAGATCCGGCTTCGTGGGGTCGAAGCCCAGCTTGATCCGGAGGGGACGGCCGAGTGCGAGCTTCGCCTCGAGCCCGCCCTTCGGCAACACCTCGGCGGCCCCCGCCGTGAGGGTTGCCAGGAGTGCAGGGTCGGCAATCGTGGTCGTCAACGGGGCCCTCCGGCTGGCACGCGGGGCGAAGGCCCGTCAGGCTTCGCTTCCGTGGGTGCGGGTGTCACAATTCTTCATCAGGATACCGACCCCGGGATGCGCATGTAAAGCGCCGTGGCGTCCTCTGGTCGATGGTTGACCGGGCACGGAAGTGGTACCATGCCATCACCGCGAAGCGTTCCCGGTGGGTCGTGGCGTGGCCTCGTTCCGGACGGCTAGACCCGCTCCTCGCCCTCCCTGTGAAAGGATAGTCCTGCACCCATGATGGCTGAACAGGTTGCGTCCCCCAAGAGCTATTCCCCCGGTCTCGAGGGGGTGACGGTGGCCATCTCCACCATCACGTCGATCGACGGCCAGGCCGGCAAGCTCATGTACCGGGGCTACAACATCCACGAACTGGCCGAGCACGCCACGTACGAAGAGGTCGTCTACCTGCTGTTCAACGGGGAGCTGCCGACCGCGACCCAGCTCGAGGCCCTCAAGGCCACGCTGGCCGGCTACCGTGCCATCCCCGCCCAGGTGCTCGACGTCATGCGGCTCATGCCCGCCGATGCCAACCCGATGGCGGCCCTCCGGACGGCCGTGTCGGCACTGGCCTTCTTCGATGCCGATGCCGAGGATGCTTCCGAGGAAGCCAACCGTCGCAAGGCGCTGCGCCTGACGGCCCAGTTCGCGACCGTCGTTGCCACGTTCGACCGGATCCGCAAGGGCCTCGAGCCCGTCGCTCCGCGCACGGACCTCTCGCACGCCGCCAACTACCTCTACATGATGACCGGCGAGGTTCCCAACGAGGTCTTCGAGAAGGCGATGGACGTCGCCCTCATCCTGCACGCCGACCATGAGATGAACGCCTCGACGTTCGCCGCGCGCGTCACGGCCTCGACCCTGTCGGACTTCTACTCGGCCGTCACCTCGGCGATCGGCGCGCTCAAGGGCCCGCTGCACGGCGGGGCCAACACCAAGGTCATGGAGATGCTCCTCGAGATCGGCGACGAGGACAAGGTCGAGGATTACATCCGCGACGGCATGGCCAACAAGCGCCGCTTCATGGGCTTCGGTCACCGCGTCTACAAGACCATGGACCCTCGCGCCACGGTGCTCCGCAAGATCTCTCGTGATCTCGGCGAGCGCGCCGGCAGCCTGAAGTGGTTCAACATGTCCGAGACCATCGAGCGCATGGTGCGCGAGGCCAAGGGTCTCGACCCCAACGTCGACTTCTTCTCGGCCTCCGCTTACTACACGATGGGCATCGCGCTC
>JBIIHZ010000370.1:0-2876 GCA_044235265.1 Candidatus Sericytochromatia bacterium | reverse complement strand
GGACTTCCCAGCGCTCGGCCCAGCCCTCCCGCCGCCGGAGGGGACGGATCACCCCGTGCTGGGCGAATTCCCGGAAGGGGATTCCTCGTTCGCGACACCAGGCGAGCACGGCCCGATCGCGGGCATAGGTCCGGTCGTTGCCCGTCTCCTCGTGGGCCCACAGACCCCGGATGCCCGCAGACGCGTGCACGGCCTCGAGCACCTCGAGCACCTCCCCGACGCGGACGTGGAGGCGCTGGCCCAGAGTCGCGAGCGCGGCCTCGAGGTCCTCGAGACATGCCCGGAAGAACGTGTAATGCGCGGGGTCGAAATCGGCCGCCCCGAGCCAGGAGGGTTCGATCACGACCAGGGGCATGACGCTGCCCCGGAGGGCCGCTTCGACGAGCGGACGGTGATCCCGGAGGCGCAGGTCGCGCTTGAACCAGACGACCTCGACGGGAGCTGAGGCGGGCATGGTTGGCCTTTCCAGGGGTGCGACGCGTGACGCACCCGGGTAGAAGCCATGGTGGCACGGAGCGCGCTCGAAGGGGAGACATGTGATGCGACCGATCGTCCCGTTCAACATCGTCAGCGGGGTACTCGCGTGCCTCGCGGCCCAGCTGGTCGGGGCAACATGGCCCGTCCGCGCAGCCGAAGGGCCCTTCGATTCGTTTCATCTGGGCATCGAGGTCGGTCCGGTCTGGCTCGGACAGAACGACGGGCGTTACGGGCCCCAGGGCACGGCCTATTCGGCCCGGACCGTCGGACAGGACCAGACGCTGTTCCTGTCCCAGCGTCTGACGGGAGAGGCCAGGTGGGGGGAGGTCCATCGCCTCATCCTGCTCGTGGCACCGCTCGACGTGACGACCCGGACCCGTCTCGACCGCGATCTGCGTTTCCGCGACACGCTGTTCCCGGCCGGGACCGTCGTGGATTCGCGCTATCTGTTCGACGGCTTCCGGCTGTCCTACTTGCGGGAAGTCCAGCGCTGGGACGGAGGTGCGTGGGAGGTCGGGGCTTCCGCCCAGATCCGGAATGCCGAGGTCTCTTTCGCCGAGGTCGCGGGTTCCCGCTACGAGGCGGAGCGCGACATCGGGTTCGTGCCGATCCTCAAGACGCGCTGGCGGCAGAAGCTTCCGACGGGAGGCACCTTCGTTTTCGATCTCGATGCCCTCGGGGCGGCCGGGGTTCCGCAGTTCCAGGGAGGGATCCTCGACGGGGCCGCCAGCATTCACCTGCCCATCACCCGGGATCTGGAAACCTTCCTGCGCCTCCGCTACCTGACGGGGGGCGCGACGGTTCCGGCTCGTGACATCCAGAACTGGGGTCAGTACCTGACACTTGCCACCGGACTCGTGATGAACTGGGGAAAATCGGGAACACCTGAAGGGGGATGGTGAATACGTGTCAACTTTTGTCGTATGATGGCCCCAGACCATCGTATACATCCGGTCCAGGAGGGAAGTGACATGAAGATGCCTGAGTCCAGCGGCACCTTGCCGGTCGTGCTGGTCGTGGACGATGAGCCCGACATCCTCGAGAATCTCTCGGAGTGGCTCTCGGATTCCGGCTACGCGATTCTCACGGCCAGCAATGGTCCGGAAGCCCTGGCGATCGCCAAGCGCCAGAACGTGGACGTCGTCGTGACGGATCTCAACATGCCGCGGCTGTCGGGCTTGCATCTGTTGACCCTCATCAAGGAAGTCAACTCCGACATCGAGGTGATCTTCCTGACGGGGCAGGGCACGCTCAATGACGCCGTCTCGGCACTCCGGCAGGGCAAGGCGTTCGACTTCTTCACCAAGCCCCTGCAGGACCTCGAGCAACTGAACCTCTCGATCGAGAAGGCGTTGCTCAAGAAGAACCGAGCCCTGCCGCCGGAAGCCCCCCGGGCCTCCACGCCGTCCGCGACGCCGGAAATGCATGACATCGCCCGCGGCCTCACCTCGCGTGACCGGGATCTCGTCCAGCTGCTGGCCCAGGGCTACCGGGCGCGCGAGATCGCCGACAAGCTGTCCCTGAGCGAGAACACCGTCCGGAATCTCCTGAGTCAGCTGTACGGCAAGCTCAAGGTCGCCGATCGGACGCAGGCAGCCCTGTTCTGCCGGGAGCCCGGTTTCCTGGCCTTGATCGGCTGACGCCCCGTGTCGGACTCCCGTCCGGATCCCGTCGAGGGAGAGGTCAGGACCCTCTTCCGCCCCCTCCTGTTCCACGCGCTCGTACCGCTCGCGGTCACCGTGGTGCTGGGGGGGCTCGTCGGCTGGCAGACCTGGCGGGTCCAGGACGTCTCGACGCGCGTCTCCCACAGCCTCCAGGCGATCAAGCAGATTCACACGGCCGCGTCCTGGATCGACAAGGCGGAGGCGGATGAGGTCGCGCTCCTCATCACGCACCAGTTCGGTTACGGCTCCAGCCTGCGAGACGATCTCGACCAGGCCCGGCGTGCCATCGGACGTCTCGGGACCGAGAGTTCCGTCCTGCTCGATGAGCAGACCCTGCAAGGATCGCTCTTCCAGCTGTTGAGGCAGTGGACCTCCGAGATCGAGCGGCTCGGGGTTTCCGGGGCGGCCAGCCAGGCCGCGGCCTTGAAGACGTCGCGGGTCCGGGGCGAACTGCGGGCGCTGCTGAGCCGGGTCATCTCGGGTGAGCACACGCATCTGAACCAGATCCAGGGAGCGTTCCTCAACGAGGCCCACATCCAGGCCCCGATCGCCATCACCGTGCTGCTGCTCGGAGCCTTCTTCTTCGGGACCTCGCTCAGGCGCGTCGGGATCCTCGACCGGGCCTATCGGCGTCATCTGGCGCTGCTCGAGGAACTCAAAGCCGCGGAGGCCATCAAGGATCAGTTCCTCGACATGGTCTCGCACGAGCTTCGCACGCCGATCCAGGTCATCACG
>JBIIHZ010000367.1:0-2881 GCA_044235265.1 Candidatus Sericytochromatia bacterium | reverse complement strand
TGGCCTGCGCAAGATGAACCACACGGTCGAGCATTTCGACTCGCCCATGATCCGGGGAATGATCTTCAAGGTCTCTCACCTGGTCAGCGTCGAGTCGTGAGCTGAGGAGACACCATGAAACTCACGGATCTGCGGCCTGCCGAAGGCGCGACCCATCGCAAGAAGCGTGTTGGTCGTGGCCATGGTTCCGGCCACGGTAAGACCTCCACTCGCGGCGCCAATGGCCAGGGCCAGCGCAGCGGTGAGAGCATCAAGATCGGCTTCGAGGGCGGCCAGATGCCCCTCTACCGTCGTACGCCCAAGAAGCATGCCTTCGTCCGGCCGATGCGGTACCTGTCCGAGTTCGCGATCGTCAATGTTGGTGATCTGAACCGCTTCGAGGATGGCGCGACTGTCGACGCGCAGGCACTCGTGGACATGGGTCTCATCCGTCGCGAGTACGACGGGGTTCGCGTCCTCGGTGACGGCGAGCTCAAGGTCAAGCTGACCGTCAAGGCGGTCTATTTCACGGCCTCTGCTCGCGAGAAGATCGAGGCGGCTGGTGGGTCGGTCGAGGTGCTCGGCTGATGTCGCTGGCGGCGCAAGCTCAACGCGCCCTGGTGAACCTCTGGAGCGCTCCCGGTCTCCGGGAGCGCGTCCTCTTCACCCTCGCCATTCTGGCGTTGTTACGGTTCGGGGTGCATGTCCCGATTGCCGGTGTCGATCATGCGGCACTGGCGGGCAAGTTTGGTGCAGGAAACCTGCTGGCAGGTTTCCTTGATCTGTTTTCTGGTGGGGCGCTGGCGAAGTTCTCCGTGCTCGCTCTCGGGATCACGCCTTACATCAACGCCTCCATCATCTTTCAGCTCATGACGAGTGTCTTCCCGAAGCTCGAAGAGTTGCAGAAGGAGGGCGGTGAGCAGGGTCGCAAGCAGATCCAGCAGTGGACGCGTTATCTGACTCTGGTGCTCGCGTTCGTGCAGGCGTACAGCATTTCGTCCTGGCTCTGGAAATCTAATCTCGTCCCCGGCCATCCGGCCAGCGGTGCGCTGCCGCTCGGTTTTTTCGTGGGGACCAGCCTCGTGCTCGTTTCCGGCACCATGTTCGTCATGTGGCTCGGCGAGCTCATCACGGTTCGTGGCATCGGAAACGGCGCCTCTCTCATCATCATGGCCGGCATCCTGTCCAGGTTTCCCCAGTACATCGAGACGACCCGGCAGGGACTCGATAGCGGGGCTTTCAACGTGTGGCAGGTAGCCTTGCTACTCGGCTCGTTCCTGGTCATCCTCATGGCGATCGTCGTCGTGCAGGAGGGCGCTCGGCGCATTCCAGTACGTCAGACCAAGCGCCAGGCGAACCTGGCCCGATTCCAGTCTCGTTCGTCCTATTTGCCTTTCAAGGTCAATCAGGGCGGGGTCATGCCGATCATTTTCGCCTCATCGCTCCTGTTGCTTCCCGTCACGCTGTCCCAGCTGATCGGTGGGCAGGCCGATGCAGCGACGCGAAAGGTCAACTGGGCCTTCAACCAGATGGCTGCGTGGAACTGGATCAACATTCAGGCGGTGTTACAGAAGGGGCTCGCGCTCTTGCTGGCCTGGCTGTCCCCTTCCGGCTGGCTCTACCCCGTGCTGTATTTCCTGCTCATCATCTTCTTCAGCTACTTCTACGCGAGCATCGTCCTCAACCCGGAGGATCTCGCCAAGAATCTGCAGAAGTTTGGCAACGTCATCCCGGACGTGAGACCTGGAAAGCCCACGGCCGAGTATCTCGAGGGCGTGCTGTCCCGGATCACCTTCATCGGGGCCATCTTCCTCGGTGCCGTGGCGATCATTCCGAATTTCATCGAGACCGCCACGGGGGTCAACACCTTCCAGGGGCTTGGATCGACGGCGTTGCTCATCATGGTCGGTGTGGCGGTCGACCTCTACAACCAGTTGCAGACCCAGGTGCTGGCTCGACAGTACGATGGCTTCATGAAATAATGGGAGTCTTTCATACCATGCGAGTTGTCTTCTTGGGTGCCCCCGGCGCGGGCAAAGGAACTCAGGCTCGGCGGATCGCCGAGCGAGCCAGCATTCCGCAGATCTCCACGGGGGATATCTTGCGGCTTGCCGTGCGTGAGGGAACGAGTCTCGGTCTGGAGGCGAAGGCCTTCATGGATCGTGGTGAACTCGTTCCCGATTCGCTCATGGTCGGCTTGATCCGTGACCGTATCCAGCATTCGGACTGTGTCAGGGGATACCTGCTCGACGGGTTTCCGCGTACTCTGGCGCAGGCCGAGGCGCTCGATCGTATGCTCCAGGAACTCGAGCAGCCCCTCCAGCTGGCCATCGAGCTGTCTGTGCCGGACGGGGAGCTCGTGCGTCGTCTCACCGGACGTCGGGTCTGTCGTTCCTGCGGGGCATCTTTTCATGTCGTTTCGGCGCCGTCGCGCGCCGAGGGTGTCTGCGATCATTGTGGTGGTGAGCTGTATCAGCGCGCTGATGATGCGGCATCCACGGTCGAGCGGCGTTTGGCGGTCTACCACGAGCAGACCGCGCCCATTTCCGAGCGCTACCGTGAGGCCGGAATTCTCCGTGAGCTTGACGGGGCGCAGTCCATCGAGGCCCTCGAGGTTGCCCTGGAGCGACTTCTTGCTGCTGCGGAAGCAAGGTAGGTCCTCGTGGCGTCGATGATCACGATCAAGAATGCGCGGGAAATCGAAAGCCTGAAGGCTGCCGGGCGCGTCGTGGGCGATTTGCTCGCCTACTTGCGCGCTCAGGTCGCCCCTGGTATCGCCACTCGCGAGCTTGATGCCCTGGGTGAGAAGTTCATTCTCGATCAGGGCGCGATCCCGGCGTTCAAGGGGCTTTACGGGTGTCCTTGTTCGATTCTTACCTCGGTCAACGAGGAGGTCGTTCAC
>JBIIHZ010000368.1:0-2881 GCA_044235265.1 Candidatus Sericytochromatia bacterium | reverse complement strand
TGCCAAAGTCTATGGTGCAGGGTACCTCGCCGCCGGAGGAGCGCAACGTGTCGAGGGTGGCGCTCACGCGGATCGTGGCGGAGGAGGGGTCCACCTCCGCGGCGATCGCCCGGAACCGGTTACAGGAACTGCTCCCGATGACCACCCGGGCCGTCACGGTGAAGGGCACTCCGGCCCGGAAGGGCCCCTCGGCCGACACGAGGGCCAGGTCGGCCGGCACGGGTTCGAACCAGGTCGAGGGAGCCGGAGTGGGCGTGGCGGAGGGCAGGGTGCCGACCAGACTGCCCAGCCCCTGGGCACAGCCGACGAGGGCGACGAGCAGGAGCCCGGGAGCGAGACGGCGCCATCCACGAGAGACCACGGGGAACCTCCAGACGGGGCGGGATACCCTGGTCGATTCTACCCGGGGAAGGCCCCGGGGACCAGTCTTCGGTCCAGGGCTTTTGTGGGTCGCCGGGGCTGTCATGCGATTTCATAACTTAATCTGTCGATAAGAATTGACACTTCCCGAACACGGGAAAAGCGTATCAGGCCGTATCCTGCCGGGGTGCCGGGACGAGCGAGCCTCTCGCCACCGAGGAGACCCCGTCCCCCATGAGCCACCTCCATCGCACGATCCCGGCCCTGTTCGTCCTGCTGCCGATGCTCGCGGGTTGCGGCACCCACCGGGGGCCGGCGTCCGTCACGGGTCGGGTCGCCGCCATGACGGCCACGCCGGCCGATCCGTCCGCCCTGCAACTGCACGTCATGTTCTTCGATGCCGACCACGACGGATACGTGACGCTGTCCGAGACCCGCAAGGGGTTCCAGCGCCTCGGCGTCAGCACGCTCGGGTCGCTCGGCGCGGCCATCCTCACCCATGCGGGGTTGCGGGGCGCCTCGGAGGGGACGCGCATCTCGGTGGCCCGCATCGAGAGCGGCAAGCACGGCTCGGACACGGGCATCTACGATGCGCGCGGGCATTTCGTCCAGGCCGCGTTCGAGCGGATGTGGGCGTTCGATGCCGACCGGTCGGGCAGCCTGTCCGGTTCCGAGTTGCGGAAGATGATCGACACCAACCGGACCGACACGATCGGTTACGTCGCGTCCCGGGGGGAATTCGGACTGCTGCTGCGGATCGGGGCCGATGCCACCGTGACCGAGAATGGCGAGACGGTGCCGGCGCTCAGTCGCGCGCGGCTGATGGCCTTCTACGATGGCACGCTGTTTTACAAGCTGGCCGCGGCCCGCGAGGGGATGGAGCCGTTGCCGGACGGGGACGCCGCGCTTTGATCATCGACCGGTTGCCTTTCGGTGACCTGCCGCGAAGCCCTCACGCTCCGCTCGTCCACGGCCCGCCCGGTTGCCAGCGTTGGTCGAAACGTTCTCCCGCTGCGCAGGCTCGTGCGATCGGTATCAGGAACTGAGCAAGGGATGACACGACCTCGGCGAAAGTCTCCGGGCACTCGGTATTCGGGAGCTTCCTCCGGAACGAGGTCCATTGTGCCAAGGTCGACGCCTGCTCGGTAAACTCCGAGGTGAACGCGATCGGCGCTACATCGATCGCGGTCTCGCGGTTGGCGAAGGTGGTGGCGATGGCCTCCGCGATCACCGAGCCGTCGAAGGTAAACTGCCGCGCAAGAAGCCACACGTCGTAGAAGTCTTTCAAGCGGCTGTTCAGGGTGCGCAGGTAGACCATCGCCTGGAACTTCTCGGCGACCACGGTCTCGCGCGGGTAGCCCAAGAGTGCGGGCGCGGGGAAGTCGAGCAACGCCGGGTACGAGATGTTTACCGCGCTCGGCGTGACCACGTCGCCGAACCCGACATCGAGCTGCATGGGGATGCGCGTCTTGCCGAGCAGGCCGACGAAGCGGACGCTTACGCCCTCGTAGTCTGAATCCTCCTTGATGCGCTCTGTCGTTACCGTGGCCGGATCGAACACCATGCCGTCCGGATCCACGTCGGCGGTGCAGACCTCGCGAATCACGCACTCGACGTTCTCGAGCGAGTTGTCGAGCCGGCCTAGGAAGTCGAGGTCCTTCGTCGCTCGCGCAAGCGGCGCTTCCCACACGTGCAGCATCAGCGCGCCCTTGAGGACGAAGCGCGCGCGGTGAGGTGTCGTCGACAGCCGGTAGAGGAAGCGCTCCATCGCGAAGTACTGGACCAGCTCCTGGAAAGGCCGCTTCGTCGCGCGAGCGTGATTCTGCAGACGGGCCTGAACCGAAGCGGCGAGGTTCGAGACGTTCCTGGCGGTCACTGCATCGCCTCCAGGTAGGGGCGCATCGTCCCCTCGGCATGGCGCATGCGGGCGTATTTCAAGAGGACATCGAGCCTTTTCTTGCGGCGCTCACGCCACAGCCGCAGCGCCTCGATGGCCACGTCCAGGCCGATCTGGTTGCGGTACCGGAAGCTATCGACGAGGGTCTTCTCGGGGTCGTAGATTCTGACCGGTACGCCGTCGAGATCGTGCGTCTCGATGCCGTCGTGGAACGCCGGTCCCGAGAACCAGTAGAAGCGCGTCGGTGGGTAGTCGAGGCGCGGCTTCGTTTTGCCTCGCTCGAGCGCGACGTCGATCGTATGCGGCACCTGCGTCGTCAGTTCGTGGAAGGAGAGCGCGGAGATGAGGCAGATGACACCCTGCGGGACGCGCTTCGCCACCGTGACGAGGTCGGGGTACGCCAGCTGTTCGAGCGAAGCGAGGCGGTACACTCCTCGTGAGATGGGCACCACGACCCCGGCGTCGCGCATCGCGTACAGCGTCTTGCGGTTGATCCCCAGGCGCAGCGCTTCGGCCATGCGGAGGCCACCGCCATGCTGGCGGAACAGCTCGACCTCTCGCTCGAAAACCCGGGTAGCCATTAGGACATTTTACCTTCAAACCATGGAACAGTGAAGGGCTTTT
>JBIIHZ010000366.1:0-2887 GCA_044235265.1 Candidatus Sericytochromatia bacterium | reverse complement strand
ACGTGCGCTCCTCGCGCATGATCTGGTAGCTGTCCTTCGAGATCCAGAAGCGGTGCGCGGGCGTCAGGTAGCCGCGGATGGGCTCGGCCTCGAGCACGTGGCAGGGCGTCAGGGCGACGGTGGTGTCACCGGCCTCCTCGGGACCCAGCAGGCGCAGCGCGTAGTTGCGCTGCAGCAGGCCCGGCTGCGTCGTCACCTGTCCCATCATCGTGGCGGCCGCCTCGCGGCTGCCGGACGGGTTGTCGTTGCGGAACAGCAGCGACTCGGCCGGAAAGTAGACGTGGGCGCGGTTCTGCTGGACCCAGAGGTTCACGCCCGACAGGCCGGAGGGTTCCTGGATGGTCACCCGGTAGTTCTGGCCATCCTGGTGAAAGATCCGCATCGTGGCATCGAGCGTGAGGTTCTGCCGCACCAGGTGATGCAGGCGCACCCCCGTGAAGGGGACCGAGCCCGCGGCATCCAGCACCCGCTGGACGATCGTCATGGGGGCGGGATCGGCGAACGCCGGGACAGGAGTGAGGAGCGCGGGCAGGACGAGCAAGGCGGGGACGAAGCGTCGGGTGCGGATCATGGCCGGTCTTTCGCGGTGGTGGAACGCCGGCATGGTAACACCCGGATCCAGGCCGAACAATGCGCGGACGTCAGTCGTCCTGCGCACCCGAGCGGTCGGAGATGATGCTGACGATCGCCCCGGCGACCTCCTGGTAGTGCGTCTGGACGAACTCCCGCTGGGACGGTGCGTCGGACGGAAACAGGGTCACGACGATCTTGCGTGGATTCTGGAGATCCAGAGTCCAGGGCAGGTGTTGCTCCTGCTCGTCCACGGCATAATGGAGGAGTCCACACAGGACGGCTCCATCCCGGCGCTCGACGACGATGGAATCGATGCGCATGATGGGCCTCCCCCTCGCACCAAGCGATATATACCCGGAAATGCCGATGTTCCGGCACCTGGAGACAACTTGATGCGCCTCGAACCGTTGCCACCCGAGGACTGGTTCGATTCCGAACGCTTCACCCTCGTGTTATCGGACGGATCCCGGCTCGGCTACAGCCAGAATGGCTGGGGTCAGGTCCTCGAGGTGATGCACGTCGAGTCCGGCGGCGTGCGCTGGCCCGTCCCACGGGAGGTCGCGGAGGCCTGGTTCCCGCTGCTGCGCGCCGCGGCCTATGCCGGACTCTGGGGGGTGCCAATCGACCACCCCGTCCGCATCGACCTGGAAACCCGCGCCCGCGCCCACGTGCAGGCCAGCGAGGCTCATTCCTCCTCTTCGGGCGGAAGCGTGGGTTCGACGAGCTGGATCTCACCCGTCGAGGGGGCGACGGAGGGGCCACCCTCGCCGTGAGGGGCCGCCTCGACGGGCACCGAGATCGTGGCGAGGCGAGGCAAGGGGAAGAAGGTCTGACCGTCGCGCCGGTACACGAAGTCGAAGCGGACCTCCTCGCGGCTCAGCTTGCGGATCCGGACCTTGGCCACGCGCTGCTGCGGCACGGCGCCGGCCGAGGCCTCGGCCGGGGGTCGCAAGGTCATCTGGACCCACACGACATCCCCGGCCTCGAGGTTCCAGGCCGCCGGGCGCTCCCGCGGAGCCGGTGAGAGCAGGCGAGCCGGGTCGATGCGCTGGAGGGAGTCGTAGTCGATGGGCCCCAGGGGCGCGAACCGCAGGATGTGCTGGGGGCTGTCGGCCGCGACGATGCTGTAGCCGGGATGCAGGATGTCGTCCGGTGGTGCCCAGGCGAAGCGGAAGTGCGCCTGCCACTCGTCGTCATCGGTCGTGATCTCTCGACCGTCATTGAGGTTGAGCCCGGGAGACTGCCAGCGCCGGTCGTCCATGGCGGTCATCCGCAGGCGGTAGTCATCCGCCCACGCGAAGCCCTCGTCGTAGCGCGCCGCCTGGACGTCCCTGGGGCGGGGATCGGGCAGGAAAGGGATCTTGAAGACGACCTCTTTCATCAGGGGGCGCTCCTCGGCCGCGTTCTCGAGGGCCTTCTCGAGCGCCTCTCGGTTGCGACCGTCGGCGACGAAGAGGGCCAGCGCCCCGGGGATCAGCAGGATCCAGCCGAGGCCCTTGACCGATGCCCGACGCCGGCGCTTCCTGCGTCGCTTCCCTGCCATCTGCCCCTCCGTTTGCCCGACCTGTCCGCCCTACCTATAATAGCGAGGCCGCCGCCCCTCGAGGTTGATTTGCCTGCCCATCGCCCCTCCCGAGTTCGCCGTGCCCCCGCGACCTTCCGGATCCCCCGGGTCGACCTGCCAGCCGTCTCTCCGTGGCTCGCCGGAGGCGTCGCGCTGGCTCTCCTGCTTGCCTGGGCGGGCCTGAGGGCGCGTGTGACCTCGGAATGGACCCGGGACCTCCAGGGCCATGCGGGGTATACCTCCCCGCACGGCCCGATGTCACCCGCCTCGGGCTCAGTGGCCGTCCACCTGCGAACGGCGGACGGGGTGGCGATCGCCGGCACCTACCTGGGACAGGCGAGACCCGGCGCCCTGCTCCTGCTGCCGGGCCTGGCCTCGACGCGCGATGGCCTCGCGATCGCCTCCCTCGGACAGTGGCTGGCCCAGCGCTTCGACGTGCTGATCCTCGACCCCCGCGGCGTGGGCGAAAGCGGGAGTTCGACCGACGCCGGCCCGGCCGGGTCCCTCGACGTGCTGGCCGCCTGCGCATGGCTCCAGGGAAAGGGCCACGAGACGATCGGGGTCGTGGCCGAACACGAGACGGTCTTCGCGGCCATCCGGGCCGCGAGCGAGCAGCGGAGCTTCCAGGCCCTCGCGCTGGTCGCCCCCCCGGCGAGTAACCGCGAGCTGCGCCTGAGCGCACCGGGCGGCCTCGACGGACGCGGGGCGTGGTCGCGGACCCTGCTCGGCTGGGCGGGCGGTCCGAGACTC
>JBIIHZ010000032.1:0-9606 GCA_044235265.1 Candidatus Sericytochromatia bacterium | reverse complement strand
ACGATCGAGGGTGGGAGCGCCTTGCAGAGCAACTCGTGCGACTTCTGCTGCAGCGAGCGGGTCACGGCGGCCTCGACCAGCGCCTCCTCGCGCTGCACGAGTTCGCGCGTCATGCGGGCGAACTGCGTCGTCAGGTCGTCGATCTCGCGGATGCCGACATGGTGCAGGGGGCGCGTGGCCAGCGACGTCCCGAGATGGCCGGTCGCATCCGTCACGTCCCGGATGGGGGCAGCGATCGCCCCTGCCGCCCGGCTGGCGCGCTTCAGGACCAGCCCCACCGCCACCGCCAGCGTGAGGCAGAAGAGCGCGAGCGTCCCCCCGAGGAGCTGCCAGCTGCTCGTGCGAAACGGCGCGAGCGGCGCCAGGACGGAGCTCTCGGGGGTGAAGACGAAGAGGTGCCACCCGGTGGTGTGCAAGGTAGACCGGGTCACCACGAAGCGCCGACCGCCGATGGCCAGCGTCTTGCCGCCCGCCTGATCCGCTGCATGCAGGGCATCGGCAAAATACGGCCTGATTCCCTCGTCCCGGACCCACGTCAGTCCCCGCTCGGGCGGCGCCCCGGAATCACCCAGACCCCTTTCTGCCTGCAGATCCGAGGGCAACCGGAGCAATCGGCCGAGGTCCGGATGAACGGCCAGGGGGTTCCCGTCAGGAGCGGTGAGCAAGGCCATCCCTTGACCCACCAGCGGACGGTCCGTCACGATCCGCATCAGGCTGGCGAGAGGGACATCCAGGCCGGTGACGCCCACCAGGTGTCCGTTCTGCCGGATCGGGACGGCGCAGCTGACCATCCAGCCCAGACCGGCCGGATCGAGGTACGAGTCCGTCCAGCGAGGCGCACCATCCGGATCCGGGTTCCGGGCAGCCACCTGATAGTAATCGTGCTGGCGGTCGTCCACCGTCTCGTCGATCGCGCGGTTGTCATTGACCCCGATCCGGGTGAAGCCACTCGCCCCCATGAAGTATGCCGCGGACAGCGTCGTCGGGTGTTCGCGCAGGACGTCGGCGATCGCCTCGTCGAACGCGTCCGTGCGACGGATGTCGTCCAGGATGCGGGGCGTGGGCATCTGGCCGCGCGGGATGCTCACCTTCGCGCTCTCCGGACCGGTGATCACCACATGATGCCCCTCCGGGCGCTTCCTGACGCGTAGCGCCTCCGGAAGGGTCCCGGGGCGCGGGCTCACGAGGTGCCGTTCTTGCTGCCTTTGCAGGCGTCGGGCGACCCTGGCCACCTCGGCGAAGGTGACGTCGCGCAGGGCGGCTTCCCTCACCGTCAGGTCCACCAGGTACTGCGTGGTCGACCGGAACTGCACGTTCTCCGACATCCGGACGAGGACCACGCCTGCCCCGACCAGCAGGACCATCCACACCGCGAACACGGTGGTCAGCGAACCGACGACCAGGTTACGAAAGGTCCGGACGAGATGGTCGCGCAGGGTATGGGCAGCGGGCGCGCCGCCGGGCGTGTATGTCGGTCGGAGCACGTGTCCCTCCGGGGCGAGAACCTTCCGGTCTCTTGTACCCCGGGCTACAACCAAGTATCTGCAATGATTTCAGGCGTCAGTCATCGTCGATAAGCTGGAATTGCGTGAGCCACGTGCCATCAGGAGCGCCGTCGCGGGCATGGTGGCGGGCGATCAGCTCGCAGCCTTCCTCGCAGAGCCCCGCCGAACGCGCGAGACGGGCCCCGTATTCCCCGTGCCAGCGATACACCTGCTGGATCCGTCGCAGAGGCTGTCGAGCCGGTGGGTCGGCCATCACGTCCGGCGCGGGGAGCAACACGCCCAGGATACGCGCCACGAGCCCGAACCCCCGGGGCTTGCCACAGTCATGCAGGAGCGCGCCCTGCAGCGCCCAGCCGGGCGGTTGCAGCAGGGCGAAGCGCCGAGCGACCCCCGTGCAGTGGTAACGGTCGTAGGGGCGCATCGCCCGGTACAGGGGTTGCAGCGCGACCGGCAACTGTTCGAGGGCCCATCGCTCGTCTTCCGGAGCCGGGTGCTGCGTCAGGAACTCCACCACCTGCCGGACCCGGACGGTCCAGGGCGAGCTCACGGCACGAGGTTCCAGACGAGCAGGGCCCCGGTACGCGTGAGCGACTCGAGGAAGCCACTTCCCCCGGGCCACAGGAGGAGGGCCAGCAGGAAGATGGTTCCCCAGGGGAGCAGACGCTCGTAGGCTCCTCGCCACGAGCGAGGCATCAGGACCGGCCACAGATGGCTTCCGTCCAGAGGCGGGATCGGCAGCAGGTTGAACACGGCCAGACCGATGTTGAGGAAGAACAGGGTCTGGACGGCCCGGTCGGCATCCCCGAGATTCAGGTACTTGAGGCAGACGGCCGCCACCAGCGCCAGCAGGACGTTGCTGGCCGGACCCGCGAGCGAGACCGCGAGTTCGCCCAGGCGACCCCGGAGGTAGCGCGGATCGACCGGAACCGGACGCGCCCAGCCCATGGGGCCCATGAGCATCATGAGCGTTCCGAACACGTCGAGGTGCGCCCGGGGATCGAGCGTGAGCCGTCCGTGGGTGCGCGGGGTGGGATCTCCGAGGGCCGTGGCCGTCGCGGCATGGGCGTACTCGTGCACGCACAGCGACACGATGGCCAGCGGCAACCAGACGAGCAGCCGGTGAATCATCGCGGTGGGGTTGCCGAAGAGCTCCAAGGTGCGTCCTTTCCGGGTCTGAGCCGCATTATACCCCGGTCGGGTCGGCCGCGAGCCGCTGCCTCATCCAGGCCTCCTCGTCCAGCTCGGGGTCCAGCCAGAGCGCGAGTTGCAGGTCGTCGAGCACCTCGCGGAACCGCGGCCCGGGTGCCAGACCCGCCTGCTTCAGCCAGTGGCCGTCGACCCGCACGGGACGTCTGCGCTCCAGGCCGGGCCAGCGCTCGAGCAACCAGCGGCGGATCGGCCGCGGACCGCAAGCGAACGCCACGAGTCGTCCGTGGGCTCCGAGGCCATCCACCGCCCGGGCGCGAAGCGCCTCGTCCCATCCGGGCCAGACCTCGCCCCAACCTTGCAACGTCTCGCGGGTGGCGGCCGCGTCCAGAGCGGTCCTGCGTTCGGTCCGGGTGGGAAGCAGGGTCTCGAGGATCGGCTCCCGCCTGTCGACGGGCGCCGAGGCCACGAGCAGGCCCAGCAGCGTCCACAGCCGCTCGTCCGCACCGAGAAGGCCCTTGCGCACGGCGCGATCCAGCCAGCGCCCGGCGCGCCGGAGGGTCACGTCCCAGCGCACGTCGGCTGCCAGCAGGCGCCAGGCGTCGAGTTCGGCGATGCGAGCGTGCAGGACGCTCGTATCGGGGAGCCGGGCACCCTGACGCAGTTCGAGCTTGAGGCGTTCGCCGCCCATGCCGTCGTGGCGGCCCGAGGCGATCGCCTCCCGGGCCTGCGAGGCCGTATCCGCATCGAAATGGAAGCCGAAGCGGTGGGCGAAGCGGATGCCCCGGAAGATCCGGACGGGATCCTCGAAGAAGGAGACGGGATGGAGCGTGCGCAGACATCGCCGGGCCATGTCGTCCCGCCCGCGGTGCGGATCCACCAGGACGGGCTCCCGGCCGGCTTGCAGGCGCAGGGCCATGGCGTTCACCGTGAAGTCTCGCCGGCGCAGGTCGTCCCGGAGCCGGGACCGTTGCACCTCGGGCAGGCCGCCTGCCCGAGGATAATGTTCGATCCGGGCCGAGGCCAGATCCAGGTGGGTGTCGTCCGGAAACTCCAGGCGTGCCGTCCCGAAGGCCTCGTGGACCTGGAGTCTGGCCCCGAGGCCCGTCGCGAGCGAGCGAGCGAGGGCGATCGCATCCTCTTCCACGACGAGGTCCAGGTCATCGAGCGGACGACCCAGCATCAGGTCGCGGACGGCGCCGCCCACGAGGTAGAGCGGGCGATCGCCCGCGGCTTCCAGCACCCGGTCCAGCTGGGCCTTCAGCGCACCGGGCCAGTCCGGTCGGAGGGGCGTCTCGACGGGGGACGGCATGACGGGGACCTCGGCCCGACTCCGCTCGAGATCGGTCCGCGAACAGATACCCACGAGCCGGTGCTCGTCCACCACGAGAACCCGTCCCACGCGGTGACGGAGCATCTCGTCCTCGATCTCGGCGATCGTCGCACCGGGCGAGACCTGGACGACCCGCCGTGGCAGGATCTTCCGGATGGGGGCGCTCGCGAGGCCATGCTGGATGGCGCGATCGAGTTCCCGGCGATGCAGCACCCCCTGGGGCCGCCCGTTCCGCGTCACGGGGACCACCGTCAGACTCCAGAGCCGGGCGAGTTGCCAGGCTGACTCCAGGGAGGCCTCGAGGTCCACCGAATGGACCGGCTGGCTCATGACGTCCCGGGCACGCCGTTCGGGACCCAGGAATGCATCGCAGACCTCGACCATGGAAGCGGCCACGTCGCCCGTGGAGTCGGAAACCTCCACCACCGCCGTCACGGCCGAGGCATGGCCCTGCGCGCCGAAGGTCGCGAGCCCGGTCCGGAGGTCCAGCCAGTCGAGTCGGGTCCGGGCCACCAGCCGCGTCCGGCCCGGCGAGCAGACGATGCAGACGGCCAGGTCGACGGGATGTTCGTCCAGCAGGGTGGCCACGAGGGTGGCCAGTCCCGGTATCTCCTGCTCGGCCTGGACCTGGATTCTCCAGTAGGTGGGGCTGCTCCCGCGGAGTTGCTGGCGGGCGGCTGCCAGGCGAGCCAGATCCGCGCGTTGCCGCTCCGGGAGGTCGATGGCGAGGTAGCCGTGCGCCCGGGTGAGGTCCGCACCGTGATCCAGGAGGCGCGCGGCAGCTCGCAGATCGCGGGCCGTCGTGCCGGGATGGCTCATGCGTCCCGTGTCGGCCAGGATGCCTGCGAGCATGAGCGTCGCGACGTGACCGGACGGGGCGATGCCCGCGGCCTCCAGCCATTCCGTCACGAGCGTGGCACAGGCTCCGACGGGCTCGACCCAGCGATGCGGTTCCGTCGCCGGAGTCGGCCCCGGGGGATGGTGATCGACGACGGTCCATGTCATGCCCGGGGCACGGATCCATCCGGCGGGAAGATCCGTCCGGGCGGGATCCTGCACGTCGACGAGGAGGGCGTGTCGCGGCGCGGGGTCGAGCGGGGGGAGCCCGGATTCGAGCCCGAGCCATTCGGCATACTCGCTCGCCGCCCGGTCTGCCCCGGGCAACCAGCGGGTCGGCGAGAGGACGCGCGCCCTTGGCCAGAGCAGGCGAGCCCCGGCCAGCGAGGCGAGGGCATCGAGGTCGGCACCCGCGTGGGTGGCGATCCAGTCCACCGGTTCGAGCTCTGCGGTAAACATCGCTTTAAACCTCGTCTAAAGATCGCGACATGCCGCGAGATGGCGGGCCCACCTTCCGACAAACCTCGCAGGCAGGTCGAAAGGAGCAGGTCATGATCATCCTATCCCGGAAACGTCTGGCTCGGTTCATCACGGTCGTGGTGCTCTCGTTCTGGTTCTCGGCGATGGTGGCCACCCCGGCTCTCGCCTTCACCACGCCCCGTCCCGTCCAGGAACTCTCCAGCGCCGGTGCGGGACCGGGTTCGCCCCTCCTGGCTGCTTCGGGACAGCCGGTGCTCGATGCCTCCGGACGGCCGCTGGTGGTCACGGGCGTGCGCACCGACGGTGCCGACATGACGGCCCAGGCGATCGCCACCATGTTGCGCGTGCCCGTGGCCGATCTGTTCAGCTATTCTTCCCAGGTCGGCGCCCAGGTGCCTCCCGTGCTGAGCGGGACTCTCACGACCATCACCCGCTCGGATGGCGCTATCGAGCAGGTCTTCCACATGTCCGCTCCCGATGGCAGTGCCCTCGTCTTCCTGGCCGATCGCACCGGCAACAACGTCTATGGCATCCGGGTCGCCCGGGTCGAGCCCTCCGGCAGCACGCGGATGTTCACCGCCCACGGCCTGAATGGCAATTTCACCTCTCCGCCGTGGTACCTCTCGGCCAAGGCCAAGGCGCAGTACTGGACCCAGATGGCCACCGCGCAGATCTCGGCTCTGGCCCCGACCACCCCACCGGATGCGTCGGGTGGCGGTCAGCAGGGAGGGGGCGGAGCCCCGGGGGCGCTGGCCTCCGCTCCCGTCCGCACGGCGCGCGCCGTCACGGCGCTGCCTTTTCGTTCGAACCTCGTCGTGGGGGACACCCGCGTCTCGCTCTCGACGCTCGGGGACATCTATCGCGGGGTGAAGCGTTAGCCGTGCCCCACCCGGATCCGCCATCGATGTGGTAAAATATAAAGACACAGTATTCAAATGTCATAATCGCATCATCTGGTGAGGGGATTCCCGGGGAGGGGTTACTCATGAACAGCGTGGTCCTGGTCGGTCGTGCGGGGGCAGATCCCGAGATCAAGTACTTCGAGTCCGGTCGCATGCGATCCACCTTCAATCTGGCGGTCGATCGCCCCGTGAAGCGGACCGAGGGACAAGACACCACGGATTGGTTCCGGATCGAGATCTGGGGCAAGGATGCCGAGCGGGCCAAGGAATGGATCCGCAAGGGCTCGTTGCTCGGCATCCAGGGCAGGCTCGAGATCAGCAAGTGGACGGACAAGAACGGCCAGAAGCAGGAGATGTTCATCATCTCGGCCTCCACGTTCCGGCTGCTCGGAAGTCGGCAGGATTCGGGTTCCCAGGCCTATGCCGGTGCGGCTTCCGGTGGCGGCGATTCGGACTTCGCGTTCTGAATCGTCCAGGTGCGCCCCGCATAGGGGCGATCGCTCCGGATCTGTCCCAGGCTTCGCACCTCGCTCTCGCCTTTCATCGGGCGGGGGCGGTTTCGCGTATCCTCTGCTTCCCGACCCTGCCCGCGCCCGAGGCGCCGGACGAGGGCGTGTGGATCCGCTGGGGTGAGGCGTGGAAGGGGGCTGTCGTTCCGGCTGCGCGCCCTCGGGTTCCCGGGGACTCCCCGTCATGGTTTCTCGGGCTCGATCCCGCCAGCGGCCGCGTGCCCCTCGACGTGCTCGATACCTTGCGACTCCGTCTGGGTCCCGTCCTGGCCGTCGTGGCGCCGGCTTGGCCTCACAGGGGCTTCCGCACGCTGGGGGGGTACGTGAACCTTCACGGCGTTCCCGTCTTGCCCGCGAGCGGGGTGGCCCGCAGGCAGTCCCTCGCGCATCGCCTCGCGGCGTCCGGTGAGCGCGTCTCCGTCCTGACGTGGGCCTCGCTGCGCGAAGGTCTCGGGCGGGTGGTGGACGAGATGCTGCGGGCGGCTCACGCCGGCGTGACCTGCCTGGTCGCCGATGCCGTCGAGGATGACGATCTCGCGATCCTCGGCCAGGCCGTCCATGCCGTGCCCGTCCCCATCCTGCCGGTCGGAACCCCCGCCTTTGCCGGTGCACTGGCCAGGATGCGCTATGCCGGTTCACTCGGCTCGAATGCCGCCTGGCTCGAGCTACCCGTACGACTGCCCGTCGTGCGTCCCCGTCCCGTGCTGGTCGTCAGCGCGAGTCTGGAGCCCGCTCCGGTCCGTGCCCTCCAGGGGCTCACGGCAGACGTGCGTACCGTTTCTCTGGCTTTCGAGGCGGACTGGCTGGGGGCGGGTGGGGACGAACTGGCCGAGGTCCGGGCCCTGGCGCAGGCCTTGCTGGCCGGCATGGACGGGGCCCTCGTCGCGGTCCCCACGCTCGACGACCAGGTCCGGGCCGCCCGCCTCGCCTCCGAACTGGGACTCGACGAGGCAGAACGGCGGCAGCGGTTGCTCGAGCTGACCGTGCGCCGCCTGGCCTACCTCCTCGACCGGGTTCCCGAGGTGCATCTGGTCCTGGTCGGGGCCGACCTCGCCGCACGCGTCGTCGAGCAGCTGGCTCCCACGCATCTGGAGGTGCGGGCCGAACTTCCTGCCGGCACTCCGGTCCTGGGAATTCCCGGAGATCCGCGCGGTGTCGTCATCTGGGATCCCGTCGTCCAGGGGGCCGATGAACTTCCCGAACTGGTCCGATCGTTGCGTGCTTTGCTCACCGGGTCCCCGATTCGGTAGAATGTTCGAACATCGCCGCACCACCGTCTGAACGTCAAAGGGGACTGTCGACATGCGCATCGGAATGCTCAGCTGGGAATACCCACCCCGGATCGTGGGAGGCATCGCTCGCCACGTCGAAGAGCTGTCCGAGGCACTGGCGAGTCAGGGACATGACGTCCACGTGTTCACCGCCCATCATCCAGGGTGTGCGGAGCACGAGACCCGCAAGGGCGTCCACATCCATCGCTTGCCCGAGGTCACGGCCCTGGTGCCCGACTTCGTGACGTGGGTGCATCATCTCAACTTCGAGATGGCCCGTGCGGCGATCCCGATGCATCTCGAGCAACCCTTCGACCTGTTTCATGCCCATGACTGGCTGGTCCTCCAGGCCGGCAACCTGCTCAAGCACGCCCTGGGAGCTCGCCTGGTGGCGACCATCCATGCGACGGAAGCGGGTCGGATGCACGGCATCCACAATGATCTGCAGCGCTACATCAGCCAGCAGGAGTGGACGCTCAGCTACGAGGCCTACCAGGTGATCGTTTGCAGCCAGTACATGCACCGGGAGGTCACCGAGCAGTTCGGACTGCCCGCCGACAAGCTGCATATCATCCCGAACGGCATCGATGCCAGCAAGTTCGACTTCGACTTCGACCCCGTCACCTTCCGCCGATCCTATGCGGCCGACCATGAGCGGATCGTCCTCTTCGTCGGGCGGATGGTGCACGAGAAAGGGGCCCAGGTACTCATCGAGGCGGTGCCGCAGGTCGTGTCCCGGGTGGGAGATGTCCGGTTCGTCGTGGTGGGCAAGGGAGGCTTCCTGGACGAGCTCAAGGCCCGGGCCCGGGCCCTCGGGGTCCACCGTGTCATGACGTTCACCGGCTACGTCGACGACGATACGTTGCTGCGTCTGTACCGGGTGGCGGATGTCGATGTCGTGCCCAGTCTTTACGAGCCCTTCGGCATCGTGGCACTCGAGGGCATGGCGGCCCGCCTGCCAACCATCGTGGCCTCCACCGGCGGTCTCGCCGAGATCGTCGACCACACGCAGACGGGTCTCACGACGTATCCGGGCAATCCGGATTCGCTGGCATGGGCGATCCGTGAGGTCCTGAACCATCCCGGGTACGCCATCGACCTCGGCAACCGGGCCTATGACAAGGTTCAGGCGGTGTTCAACTGGCAGATCATCGCGAGGCAGACCGTGGAGGTCTACGAGCGGACGCTGGCGATCGCCTGACGGCCCGGATCCGTGCCATGGCGGACTCACGACTATCCGCCTGTCCCCATGTCAACTTTCCGTGCTACCATCAGGGTGGTCCGACCCGCGTGGTGCTGGATTGACGGTCGTGTTGAGGTTCCTACCCATCTTGCCTCGATGAGGAGTGCGCGATGAAGGCTGTGCTGATGGCAGGCGGGTCAGGGACCCGGCTGCGACCCCTGACCTGTGACATCCCGAAGCCGATGGTTCCCATGCTCAACCGTCCGATGGCGGAGCATATCATCGGGCTGCTGAAGCGCCACGGCATCACCGAGATCCTGGTGACGCTCTACTACCTGCCCCAGGTGATCCAGAATTACTTCGGGGATGGGCGAGACTTCGGGGTGCGCATCACCTACTCCGTCGAGGAGAAGATGCCCCTCGGGACGGCGGGTTCGGTC
>JBIIHZ010000365.1:0-2890 GCA_044235265.1 Candidatus Sericytochromatia bacterium | reverse complement strand
GCTGCAGCCGGTTGATGTAGGCACCGATCTTGCCACGCGAGGTGCTGATGGCGGCGAGCGCACTGTCGATGTTCGAGATGGTGGTGGACGCGTTGCTGGCGGTGTCGACCGACAGGGCACCGGTGCCGACCGTCAGCGCGCTCGTGTTGGCCGTCGAGATGCTGATGTTGACGATGTTGCCCGCGTTCGCACCGATCTGGAACGTGATGCCGGTCGTGGCGATCGTGCCACCACCGAGCAGGCTGATCGTGTTGAAGTCCGTCCCCCCGCTGATGCGGTCGATCTCACCCGAGAGCTGGTCGAGCTCATCCTTGATGTTCTGTCGGTCGGCCGTGGTCAGCGTATCGTTGGCGCCCTGGACGGCCAGTTCGCGCATCCGCTGCAGGATGTTCTGGGTCTCGCTCAGACCCCCTTCCGCGGTCTGCAGCAACGAGATACCGTCCTGGGCATTGCGCTGGGCCTGATCGAGGCCGCGAACCTGGCCAAGCATCTTCTGGCTGATGGCGAGACCCGCGGCGTCGTCGGAGGCCGTGTTGATCCTGAGACCGGAGGAGAGTTTCTCGAGGCTCTTGTTGAGCATCGTATCGTTGCTGGTCAGGACCCGGTGCGAGTTCATCGCGGCGATGTTGGTGTTGATGCGAAGGGCCATGGTTCAACCTCCTTGTGATTGAACTCGAAGGCATCCGTGCCTTCGAGGCGACCGTCACCAGGTCCTGCAAGTGTGGACCCGGTTCGATCGGCCAGTACGGGGGGGCTCGCGCCCGGCGGGCACGAGGTTGCGAGGAACGGGGCGAGCGGACGGTCCGCTCGCGATCCACGCAGGTGATGACGTTATGGACGGGCGAGCGTCAGAGCTCGGGAAGCGGGTGAAGCTTCAGGTATGGCGCTTATCCGCCGCGCAGGAGGCTGAGGACGCCCTGCGAGCTCTGGTTGGCCTGGGCCAGCATCGAGGTGGCAGACTGGCTGAGGATCTGGGCCTTGGACATGTGGACCACTTCCTTGGCCATGTCGAGGTCCATGATCCGGCTCTTGGCGGCATTGATGCTCTCGGACTGGACGCCGAGGTTGGTGATGGTGTGCTGGAGACGGTTGATGTAAGCACCCAGCGAGCTGCGAGACTTGCTGACCTGGGCCAGGGCTCCGTCAATGTTGCTGATGGTCGTCGAGGCGTTCGCAGCCGTATCGACCGAGATCTGCGTCGCCCCGACCGTCAGCGCGGACGCCGTGGCGGTCGTGAGCGTCACGTTGATGGTCTGGCCTGAATTGGCGCCCACCTGGAAGGTCACCCCACCCGAGGCGAGTGACCCATTGAGCAGTTTCAGGGTGTTGAAGTCGGTGTTGCTCGCGATGCGATCGATCTCGCTGGAAAGCTGTCCGAGCTCGTCCGCGATGTTCTGCCGGTCGGCCGTGGTCAGGGTATCGTTCGCCCCCTGGACGGCCAGTTCCCTCATGCGCTGCAGGATGTTCTGGGTCTCGGTAAGCCCGCCTTCTGCCGTCTGCAGCATCGAGATGCCGTCCTGCGAGTTGCGCTGGGCCTGGTCGAGTCCACGGACCTGGGCAAACATCTTCTGGCTGATGGCCAGACCGGCGGCATCGTCCGATGCCGTGTTGATGCGCAGGCCCGACGACAGTTTCTCGAGGCTCTTGTTGAGCATCGCATCGTTGGCGGTCAGCACGCGATGCGAGTTGAGGGCCGCGATGTTGGTGTTGATACGCAGTGCCATGAAGGACCTCCTTGTGTCCGGATCGGGGGCATCCATGCCCCCCTGGCTTTCGCTGACGTCACGGATGACGTCGTGGGTGAAACGGGGTGACGAACTCGATCAGGGTGACCGAGGCCGCAGAACGGGACGTGCTAGCATGCAACCTCGGTACCGGGTTGCCCCGTTGCCGGTGGTCGCGACGGCTGACGGAACCGATCGAGAGGGAGGTGAGGTGACGTGAAGTTCACGGCCTACACGGATGGGGCGTGCTCGGGTAATCCCGGGCCAGGCGCGGCGGCTGCCGTGCTGGTGGCCAGCGAGGGCGAGACGATCTTGAAGACCCTGGAACTCGTGAGTCCGGTCGAACCGATGACGACCAACCAGCGGCAGGAACTCCAGGGCGCCATCCTCGCCCTCTCCGCCCTCGAGCGGGCGGGGGTCGATCTCGAACTCGTCAGTGATTCCCGGTACGTGATCCAGGGCATGACCAGCTGGATCACGGGATGGAAGCGGAACGGCTGGCGCAACTCCCAGAAGGAGCCCGTCGCGAATGCCGACCTCTGGCAAGAGCTCGATCGCCTGGCCGCACGCCACCGGGTCCGCTGGACCTGGGTCAAGGGGCATGCCGGCAACCGCTTCAACGAGCGCTGCGACGAGCTGGCCGTCCAGGCCATCCGGGTGTTTCGTCGTCAGGCGTGACGACTCGTCCGTGGCTTGCTGCGGGGGCACCGCGTGCCCGCATGGTTTCGATGGGACCTCGTGGTCGCGCATGATGGACCTTCCGTGGTTCGACGGGGTTTCGTGGCGGATGGGGTCAGGAGCTCGAGATCAGGAAGACGGTGCGAGTGTCGTCAGCCCGCTGGATCGGGGCTCTAGCCGCGCAGGAGGCTGAGGACGCCCTGCGAGCTCTGGTTGGCCTGGGCCAGCATCGAGGTGGCAGACTGGCTGAGGATCTGGGCCTTGGACATGTGGACGACTTCCTTGGCCATGTCGAGGTCCTGGATCCGGCTCTTGGCGGCGTTGATGTTCTCGCCCTGGATGCTCAGGTTGTTGATCGTGTGCTGCAGCCGGTTGATGTAGGCACCGATCTTGCCACGCGAGGTGCTGATGGCGGCGAGCGCACTGTCGATGTTCGAGATGGTGGTGGACGCGTTGCTGGCGGTGTCGACCGACAGGGCACCGGTGCC
>JBIIHZ010000031.1:0-9624 GCA_044235265.1 Candidatus Sericytochromatia bacterium | reverse complement strand
GCACGCAGCGTGATGCGCAGCGTGCGGTCCTGCGACCACACGAGCGGCCGCGCCGTCAGGCTGTGCGGACAGACGGGCACGAACACGAAGGCCGGCACGTCCGGGGACACGATGGGTCCCCCGGCCGAGAGCGCGTAGGCCGTCGAGCCCGTCGGCGTCGCCACCAGGAACCCGTCCGCTCCGTAGGTCGCGAGCGTCTGGTCGTCGGCCTCGATGCGGGCCTCGATGAGGCGACCCGAGCGGGCCCGCAGCACGGCCGCCTCGTTGACCGCGATCGCCGAGGCCAGGAGTTCGCCCGCGCGCCACGCCTCGACCTGCAGCAGCACCCGGTGCTCGATCGTGTGGTCCCCGACCACGAGTCGCTCGACGGCCTCCTCCAGGGCCCCAGGTCGCACCTCGGCAAGGAAGCCCAGCGTCCCCAGGTCCACCCCCAGGATCGGCGTCCCGGGACGTGGCGCGAGCCGCAGCGCCCGCAGCATCGTGCCATCGCCCCCGAGCACCACGATCGCCTCGACGTCCTCGGCGATCGCCGGCCCCGAGCCGGGCACCTCGATCACCCGCGCGCCATGGGCCTCGATCCCCGCGCGGACGATCGCCCGCAGGTCCGCGACCCCGGGCTTACCGGGGTGATACACCAGCCCGAAGGTTCTCACGCGCCGTCTCCGGCGCCATCCCCCTGGCCTGCACGCGGCGAGGGCACCTCGGCATGGGCACGCCGCACGACCTCGGCCGGATCGACCACGCGCGCAGGTTCCCCCGGCTGCCACCAGGCCACGAACTCCAGGTTGCCCTCCGGCCCCCGGATGGGCGAGGGCTCCAGCCCGTGCAGGCGGTAGCCATGGGTCACGAAGGCTTCCGTGACCTCGCGCAGCACGCGCCCGTGCACCGCGGGGTCCCGCACGACCCCGCCCTTGCCGACGTCCTTCGGCCCCGCCTCGAACTGCGGCTTCACGAGCGTGATGAGCGGCGAACCGGGGGCCACGAGCGCCACGAGCGCGGGCAGGATCTTGGCGAGCCCGATGAACGAGACGTCCACGACGGCCAGCGTGGGTTCGGGTTCGTCACCGGCGAGCAGGGTCTCGCGGGTCAGATGCCGGATGTTCGTCCGCTCCAGCACGCGCACGCGCGGATCCTGCCGCAGGGCCCACGCGAGCTGGCCGTACCCCACGTCCACCGAGTGGACGCGCGCAGCCCCGTGATCGAGCAGCACCTGGGTGAAGCCGCCGGTGGAGGCCCCGACGTCGATCACGACCCGGCCCTCGACCTCGACGGGGAAGCACGCCAGGGCCTTCTTGAGCTTGTACGCCCCGCGCGAGACGGGTGCCGCCTCGGTGGCGACACGCTCGAGGCGGGCGTCTCGCGTCAGCATCGTGCCCGCCTTGTGGCAGGGGACGCCATCCACGCGCAGGTCACCGGCGAGGATCGCCCGGGCCGCCTGCTCGCGGGAGGCATAGAGGCCCCGCTCGACGGCGAGGCGATCGACCCGGACCCGCTCGGCCAAGCGCTCAGACCCCGCGGTGCATGAGCAGTGCGACGCCCACGCCCAGGATGGCGCCGCCGATGACCTCCAGGGGGGTGTGGCCGAGCAGCTCCTTGAGACGCTCGGGCTTGACCTCGAGCGAGCCCTGCAGGTCCGCGACGATCTGGTTCAGCACCCGGGCCTGCCGTCCGGCCGCCTGCCGGACGCCGGCCGCGTCGTACATGACGATCGAGGCGAAGACGAGGCTCACGTCGAACATCGTGGAGGAAAAGCCCTCGATGAGCCCGACGGTCGTCGTGAGGGCGACCACGAGCGCCGTGTGGCTGCTCGGCATGCCGCCCGTCGTCACGAGCGCGCGGAAGTCGATGGTGCGCTTGCCGATCCAGGTGCTGAAGAACTTGATGACCTGGGCCAGAAACAGGGCGAAGAACCCGGTCGTGAGACCCGGATGCGGGAGCCAGGTGGGGGCGACGTGCAGCACGATCAGTGACTCCGTTCCAGGACGAACTGCGCCAGGTGGACGAGGGGAATGGCGGCGTCTCCGAGAGGACTTACCCGCGCGATCGCCGATTCGACCAGACGCACGGCCTCGAGTCGCGCAGCCTCGATCCCGTGGACGGCCGGGTACGTCGCCTTGCCCTGCACGACGTCCTTGCCGGGACTCTTGCCGAGGCTCTCGGGCGTCCCCGTCAGGTCGAGCAGGTCATCGACGATCTGGAAGGCCAGCCCGACCTCGTCGGCATAGGCCGTGAGGCGCTCCCTGAGCCCGGCATCGGCTCCGGCGACGAACGCCCCGAGCCGCGACCCCAGCCGGATGAGGGCTCCGGTCTTGTGGCGGTGGATGAACTCGAGCGTGTCGGGGCCCACGGTCTGACCCTCGGAGGCGATGTCCACCACCTGCCCCGCGACCATCGCGACGATGGCGCGGCCGAACTCCGCCATGAGGGTCCGCACGGTCGCGGCGGGAAGCGTGTCGGGCAGGCTCTCCGCCAGCACGTCGAAGGCATGGGCCAGCAGGGCATCCCCGGCGAGCAGGGCGAGCGCCTCGCCATACACGACGTGGTTGGTGGGACGTCCGCGGCGCAGGGAGTCGTCGTCCATGCAGGGCAGGTCGTCGTGGATGAGGCTCTGGGTGTGCACGAGTTCGAGCGCCACGGCCGCGCCCAGGGCCGAGCGCGGATCGCCGCCCGCCGCCTGGCAACTCGCGAGCACCAGAAACGGGCGCAGCCGCTTGCCACCGGCCGTGCAGCTGTAGCGCATCGACTGCCACAGGCTCGTCGGCTCGCGGTCCTGGAGGCTGGCCACGAGCGCGGCCTCGAAGGCTTCCGCGTGTGCCTGCCAGAACGTTTCGACCGCCGTCGCGGCCACCAGGGGCCCCACGCGTACCTCCCCGCTCGAGAGAACTTGCAGGCCCCATGGTAGCATGGGCCACCCTGCCAGACGGGTGATGGAGGTCCCGCGATTGTCCTCACGAACGCTGCTCGCCCTCGTCCTGTGTTCCCTGCTGGCCGCTCCGGCCCGCGCCGACGAGGCCCCGGGCCCCGAAGGTCTCTCCCCGACCCCATCCGCGCCGGCGGAGACCGCCTCGACTGCCCCCGAGGCCGCGAGTCCCGATGGCATCGTGCTCGAGATCGCCACGCCCTCGGCCGAGCCGGCTGAGCTGGTCCTCGAGCTGGCCACCGCGTCCGCGGAACCCGGGGCAATCGTCCTCGAGACGGCCTCCGCGTCCGCCGAACCTGGCGAGATCGTCCTCGAGATCGCCAACCCATCCATCGATCCGGGAGAGATGGTTCTCGAGATCGCCACCCCGTCGACCGACACCGGCGCGGTCGTCCTCGAACCCGCCACGGGTTCCGCGAGTCCGGTGACCGTGGCCTCGGGTTCGCCGGTGCCGGTCGTCACGGCCACCCCTTCGGCGGATCCCTTCGCCTGGCGCCGCAACATCCCCTTCGACCTGGTCGTCGATGGCGGGGTCGAGGGGCTCGGCCAGGGCACGATGAGCGGCCTCGGTTACGTCGAGCGGGAGTCGGCGATCGCCGGGATCCGCCTCCCGAACCTCGAACGCAGCGGCACCCTCTCCGCCGGGGGGTCGTGGGGCAACCTCGAGGCCCGGCTCGGGCCGCTGGCCCTGGGCCTGCGCGGCTCGCTGCTCTCGGCCACGACGACTTCGGACAACCCCTACACGCCCGCCTTCCCCGAGCGGCGCTGGGATTGCTATGCCCGCGTGGGCGCCCTGTCGCTCGGCATGCGCCAGGAGACGTTCGGCGGGTCGGGCGTCCTGTCCGGGGACTACCAGAGCGTGTTCGGTGGCCTCGACGGCACGCTGCTCGACCTGTTCGGGACCGTCAGCCTCGACTACGGCCTGCTGGCCGGCTGGGGCACGCAGAAACCCCGGACCGTTCCCGCCGCCGTGGCGCATCTCCCCGGCGAAGGTCACCTGGAACTGGCCATCCGCCTGCCCTGGTGCACCCTCCGGGGCGGCCTGCGGGCCGTGGCGATCGTCAACGTCGATCCGGCCAGGGCCTGGGGCCTCCTGACGGATCCGGGCTCGCTCATCCCCTCGGCGGCGAACGAGCAGATCGCCGCCACCAGCGGGCTTTCGGCCACGAGCTGGAGCGTGTACACGGGCCCCTACCTCCGCCTGGGGGCCACATTCTGAGAACAGGGAAGGATCGCGCCGTGCGACTGCGTGGAAACGGATGGTTCGCCAGCTTCCTGGTGGCAACCGCCCTCCTGATGACCCCCGGAGTAGCCGGGGCCGCGACGATGCTCGAGATCCGGGACGTGCAACCCGACCACTGGGCCTACCGGGCGGTCAAGACGCTCGTCGAGCGGTACGGCATCGTCGAACCGGGCCCCGAGCAGCTCTTCCGTGGCACCCGCAACGTCAGCCGCTTCGAACTCGCGGCGATGCTCGCGAAGGTTCTGGAACGCGTCGAACAGATGGCCGCGACCATCCGACCCGCCGAGGATGCGACACAGGCGGGCCCCGTGCGGCCCGACGACCTCCGGCTGCTGCGACGGCTCGTGCAGGAGTTCCAGGACGAGCTCACCGGCCTCAAGGACCTCGCCGAGGCCCAGGACCGGCGTCTGAGCGCGCTCGAGGAACGTCCCCGGATGGGCGGTCGCGTTTCGGCCTGGCTGCAGCACACGACCGCCTCGGCAGGCACCCCGGCAGGGGAGCCGACGGCGCGCGTCCTGAGCACCTGGACCCTCGAGTCGGCCATGGGCCCGGGCGCCACCTACCACGGGGAACTTTCGTTCTTCGGGACGGCCGTGCAGCGGATGGCCAGCGGGCATCGCATCCTGGACGGTGGCAGGGCCGGGGAGCCGTTCGACCAGAGCGGCAGCCTCTATGTCCGCCGCTCGGCCGGGGTCTGGACCGCGTCGGGTACCACGCTGCACGTGGGCATCATGACGCTGTCGGATGCCCTCCGGTCCGGACCCAGCAGCGGGGACCCGTTCCGCGAGAACGCCGCCTGGCCCCTCGGTGAGAGTGGCCTCGGCCTGGTGGGGACGCCGCCCGTCGTGAACCGGGACACGGGGATCACGCTCGTGCCTGCCAACCCGGACTCCCCCCTGCCCACGCCCGCGGGACGCGTGCGCTGGAATCCCGGCGTGCAGGCCGTCGAGGATCTGCTCGACCCGAACTCCTCCTGGGCGACCATCACGGGGGCAGGCCCCGCGGCCGCCCTCTCGACGACCTGGGGCCCCCTCGAGGCGGGACTCGGCCTCCATGCCGGCGCTCCCGGGGCCTCCCAGACCCTCGCCCTCATCGACCAGCCGGCCACCTTCCCGCTGGTGGCCCCTCTCGGGCAGGGCTACGCCCTCGCCAAGCTGGGCCTCGACGGAGGCTGGATCCGGGGTGCCGTGTACGGTCGTTCCGACTGGGCCACCCTCACGGCAGGCACGGGTGAGGGACAGGGGTGGGGAGGCGGCCTCGACCTCGGCGACAGCAACCTGGGCCTGCACGTGGCGCACGCCCGCATGAACCGTCGCCTCGTCGATGCGGGGGAACGCAGCGAGAGCATCGTGATGCTCGCGAGCCACGACCTGTTCGGGACCGGGCTCGAACTCGGTGTGGCCTCCAAGTGGGGAGCAGGCCCGGGACAGGCGGCATCCGCCGCCTGGTTACCGGGCGTCACGCTCGACTGGTGCTCGTCGGGGGCCTACCTGAAGCTTCCCGGGTTTGCCCGCTTCACGCACCTGACGATCGCCGGTCAGATGTCGGGCAAGGACCTGTTCACCTCGCACTGGGGCAGCGGCATCACGATCCAGACGGCCTGGGAGCCCCTGCCCGGTTTCCCCCGCCTGCGCCTCCAGTACGACCAGGGCCGCTTCTACGGCGCGGCGAGCACGCCTGCCCCTGCCGGCTTCAAGAGCGTCGAGCTCGCCAATGCCCTCTTCGGGGGCGCCGCCCAGACCCACGAACTCTGGCTCGTCGGCACGGACTGGAGCTTCTGATGGCATCCGGGCTCTCGCCGGCTGCCGCCCTGGTGCGGGCAGCACGCCGTCTCGATGCCCGCGGCCTCGTGGCCGGGATGGATGGCAACCTGAGCGTGCGGCTCGGCCCGGATCGGTTCCTCACGACGGCGACCGCGACCTTCAAGGCCTGGCTCGAAGAGGCAGACCTGGTCGAGGTCGACTCGCTCGGGCTGCGCGTCGCGGGCGAGCGAATCCCCACCACCGAGTTCGCCCTCCATGCGGCCGTCTACCGGCGCCGCCCGGACGTCCGTGCCGTCATCCACGCCCATCCACCGCTCGCCACGGCCTTCAGCCTGGCGGGACGCGAGGTGCACGCCGCCGTGCTGACGGAGGGCCTCCTGACCCTGGGGCTCGTCCCGACGGTCCCCTACGCCCGCCCCGGCACCCCCGAACTGGCCGAGGCGACGGGGGAGGCGCTCGTGGACCGGCGCGCCTGTCTGCTGGCCCACCACGGGGCCGTCACGGTCGGGTCCACGCTCGAGGAGGCCCTGGCGCGCATGGAAACGCTCGAGCAGGTGGCCCTCGCCACGTGGATCGCTGCGGGCCTCGGCGGCGCGACGCCGCTACCCGGAGCCGAGATCCGCGCGCTGCTCGCCCACCAGGGATTGACCCCGGGTCCGAACGGGTAAGGGTCTTGCAGGAGGAATCTCCCGTGAACGTCACATCGCGCCCCGCGGGCCTGCCCCTGGCAGCCCTTGTCTGGACCGTCCTCGCGACCTTGCCGCTCGCCGGCTGTCCGACCCAGTTCCTGACGGTCAACAACGTCACCTTCGACAACCCGACGCTCACGGTGGGAGGCACAAGCCGCATCCGGGTCGACGCGGGCTCGGTGCTGGGTCGCACCATCCGCATCACCGCCCTCGCCGATCGTGGACGGGTCGATCCTCCGACGCCCACCGAGCAACGCGTCTTCACCTACTACGCACCCTTCACCAGCAGTTACCGGGATGCCTCGGGCAACCTGGTTCGCGGGGACACCATCCGCCTCGTCATCCAGGATGGAGTCGAGGTCCGCAACCAGACCATCCCCGTCAACCTGTCCGGATCGAGCGTCGTCACCGTCGACAGCCCCGACGCCAACGGGCAGGGCACCCTCAAGTGGTCCATCTGCAGCGACGACACGGGCAGCCAGTTCGGTGCCCCGCGGGATCTGCGCGATTCCGGGGGCAACGTCGTCAAGGGGGCTCAGCCGACGATCGCCCCCGATGGGCGCCTCGTGGCCTTCGTGACCTATCCGAACAACGGCGCCAACTCCGCGATCGTCACGATGGACGCGGCCGGTCGACAGCAGGTCGTCATCCAGGGAGGCGACTCGTTCAACCTCGACCCCGCCTGGCACCCCGACTCCCGGACCCTGGCCTTCGTGTCGGACCGTCGCGATCGCAGCACCTTCGCCCTGTACTCGGTGCTCGTCGGGGGTGGCGTGACCCCCAACCTCATCGCGGGCACCCAGAGGAACATCCGTTTCCCCGCCTGGTACCCGCTCACGACAGGCACGCTGGCCAACCGCCTGCTCGCGAGCGTCCAGGCCAACGACGAGAGCGAGTTCTCCTCCAGGTCGGCCGGCCTGTCGGCCTGGAACCTCTTCCTGTTCAACCAGTCCGGGGGGCTGGTGGAGCGCCGCATCACGGCCTTCACCAACGCCAGCGACTTCGCCATGGAACCGCAGTGGCGGCCCGACGGACAGCTGATCGCCTTCACGGGGGCGGGCCCCGTACAGAACCAGTTCTCCCCGGGCAACAGCGTCCAGCGCATCCGGGTGCAGCGCATCGCCAACAACGCCGGTTCGGCCGTGCTGCTCAACGGGTCGCTGAACGGCGCGGTTCGCGAGAGCTCCCCCGCCTGGAGCCCGGACGGTTCGCGGTTGCTGTACCTCAGCCTGCCCGCTCCCGGCACGCAGGCGACGGATCCCCCGCCGATGGGGACGCCGCAGTACCAGGTCCTCCAGGATGCAGTGTCGAACCCCAACCAGCCCCTGCCGGCACCGCTCGGCAACCTCATGCCCGGGCTCCGGACCCGCGACCTGAACCAGGCCCTGTTCATCACGGGGGGTAGCCTCAGCTGGCGCTGAGCCCTGTCTCCCCTGGACGACGCGACGGTCCGGCCTGAACGTGGTCGGACCCGCTGCGCCTCCCTCATGCTCCGATCCGGGATGCGCGAGAGGAGAGCGGATGAGCGAACACGAGATCTCGATGCGTGAGGCCGGCCGCCGCGGCGGTAACCGCGTGCGGGAGCGCTACGGCACGGAGCACTTCGCCCGGATCGGAGCGATCGGAGGCCAGCACGGCGGCCGCAAGGGCGGGCTCGCCACGGCTGCCCGGCACGGGCGGAGCCACTTCCAGGAGATTGGACGGCGCGGGGCCGAGCGCCTGCGAGAACTGGTCGCGCGCGGCCAGGCCGCCGAGCTAACCGGTCCGGAGCATCAGGCCTGAGGCGCCAGATCGAAGGAAGCGCCCCCGGAGGACTCCTGGCGGGCCATCGCCACGAAGGTGGCCTCGTCGATGACCTCGATGCCGAGCGCCTCGGCCTTGGCCAGCTTGGACCCGGCATCGGGCCCGGCCACGACCAGGTTGACCTTCCGGGTCACGCTGGAGGCCGCCTGACCGCCCAGCTGGACCACCAGGGCCTCGGCATCCGTCCGGCTCATCAGCTCGAGCTTGCCCGTGAACACGACGGTCTTGCCCGCGAAGACCGTCCCGGCAGCCTCCTCGGACCGCTCCTGCTCCGGTACCTCGAAGATGAGCCCCGCGGCGCGCATCTTGGCGAGCACCTGCTGGTTGTGTGCCCCCGCGAAGAAGTCCCGGATGCTCTCCGAGACGCTCGGACCGATCGTGGGCACGGCCTGGAGTTCCTCGATCGTCGCGACGGCGAGGCGATCGATCGACCCGAAGGTGCGCGCGAGGAGGCGCGCCGTCTGCTCGCCCACCTCGAGGATCCCGAGTCCGAAGAGGAGTCGCTCGAGCGGCTGCGAACGGGAGGCCTGGATCCCCTCGATCAGGTTCTCGGCGCTCTTGTCGGCGAAGCGCTCGAGCGTGAGCAGCTGCTCGCGCGTGAGGGCATAGAGGTCGGCCAGATCGCCAACCAGACCCGACTCGACCAAGGCCTCGGCCACCTTGATGCCGAGCCCCGTGATGTCCATGGCCCGCCGACTCGCGAAGTGCCTGATGGCCTCGACGAGCTGGGCGCTGCAGCCGATGCCGCCGGTGCAGACGCGGGCGACCTGGTCGGGCAGCTTGAGCGCCATCGAGCCGCACTCGGGGCAGGCCTCGGGCATGGTGAAGACCTGCTCGGAACCGTCGCGCAGTTCCGGGATGGCCTTCACGATCTGGGGGATGACGTCGCCGGCGCGCTGGACGACCACGCGATCGCCGACGCGCAGATCCTTCCGGGCGATCTCTTCCTCGTTGTGGAGGGTGGCCCGGCTGACGACCACGCCCCCGATCTCGACAGGTTCGAGGATCGCGAGCGGCGTCAGCACGCCCGTGCGTCCGACGTTGACCTCGATCTTCAGCAGACGGGTCGTGGCCTGGATGGCGGGGAACTTGTAGGCGATCGCCCAGCGCGGCTCGCGGCCGACGCTGCCGAGGCGATCCTGCTCCAGGAGCGGGTTGATCTTGATGACGACCCCGTCGATCTCGAACGGCAGCGTCGGGCGCGTC
>JBIIHZ010000364.1:0-2896 GCA_044235265.1 Candidatus Sericytochromatia bacterium | reverse complement strand
GGATCGATTACGCCCCCGGTGTCGCCCGGTGTCACCAGCTCCGCGGGGCGATGCACACGCAGGCGGGGCGATTCGAGGAGGCCTCGACCGAACTTCACACGGCCCTCGCGGCCTGGCGCCGCATCGGCGTGGCCCGCGGGCAAGCCACCGAGCTGCTGACCCTGGCACGCCTATGCCAGCGTCAGGGGGACCATGCCGGCGCCATCCGGTACGGGGACGAGGGACTCGAGATCGCCCAGCAGGCCCGGATATCGGACCTGGCCGCCGAGTGTCTGCTCGCGATGGCCGGATCCCACCAGGCCCTGGGTGCGGCAACCTTCGCAGCCCGGCTCGTCGAACTCGCGCTGGCCGTGGCACGCCGCATCCGGAGCACGCCCGTCGAGATCGAGGCGCTGACCATCCTGGCCCTGATCCGGGAGGATCTCGGCGATCTCGCGTGCGCGCTCGAGACCATGAAGCTGCTTTCCACGATCGAGCGTTCCTGGTACGAACGCGAATCCCTGCTGCGTGCCCAGAAGTCTCGCTTCGGCCTGCGCGTGGCGGCAGCCGAGCGGGAAGCCCGCGTCACCGAGCGGTTGCTGCACACGATGCTGCCCGTGCCGATCGCCCGGGAACTCAAGCAGAAAGGGCACGTCAAGCCGGCCCTTCATGAAAACGCCACCGTCCTGTTCGCCGATCTGGTGGGCTTCACCGACATCGCCGCGCGACTGTCCCCCGAGCATCTCCTCGAGGAACTCGAGCTGATCTTCGGTGCCTTCGACCAGGTCGTCCGCACGCACGGCCTGGAGCGCCTCAAGACCATCGGTGACGCCTACATGGCCGTCTCGGGGGTGCCCGTCGCGGACCCCGACCACGTGATCAAGGCGGCCCGGGCAGCTCTGGGGATGCGGGACGCCGTCCGGAGACTGGCCGGAGACGACGCATCGGGGGGGCCGGGCTGGAAGGTCCGGATCGGCCTGCATGCCGGTCCTCTGGTGGCGGGCATGATCGGGCGGGATCGCACGGCCTATGACGTGTGGGGCGATACCGTCAACGTCGCCTCCCGCATGGAGTCCCACGGGATGCCGGACCGCATCAACGTGTCAGAGCCCGTCGCCCGCGTCCTGGAAGCCCAGTTCAGGCTCGAACCCCGGGGCCTCCAGGCCGTCAAGAACCGCGGCGAGATGCCCATGTGGTTCCTGGAGGGCCTTCAACGTGGCCGGAGGCCCTGAAGGTCCTGGCTACTCCTCGGTGAGGATATCGGTCTGGTTCTGGAGGTCCGGTGCGTCCGGTCCCTCGACCGGTGGCTCGTCGGGGACGGCCGGCTCGCGGAGCGCCGCCCCGTCCGAGGGCTCGGTGGGCGGAAAGCTCGGCTCGACCGGCACGACGGGATCATCGACCGTCTTCCCTGGCGTCACCCGGGGCACGGGCACCAGCCCTGGCTTCACCCCGGGCGAGGCCGAGGCGGACGGCGTGGCGACGGCCGTCCGGCGCCGCTTGCGCGCATACAGCGAGTACTCGTCGAGTGGCGGGGCCTCGTACTCGATGGCTGGCGTATCGAGGTCGGACATGCGCAGCATGTACGGCAGGTTGTAGCGTGGGCGATCTTCGAGCCGACCCGGCACGATGAACCGGGCCTTGTTCCCCTGATCGAGGAAGAACGCCTCATCGAACCCGTGCTGCCGGACGAACATCTCGACGGCGAGCTGCGGCAGCGGCGAGGTCTTCATGACCAGGAGGCGACCTTCACGGTCTTTCCCCACGAACAGACGCTCCCTCGGGATCGCGTTGTGAAGGGTCTGCTTCACCCCACTGTAAGGATCCAGGTAATCCGGGTCAGGCCCCGAGGGCAGATACGCATAGCCCAGTCCGCCGAAGAAGGCGCTGTATCGATTCTCGTAGCCGCTCTGCCAGCCCCCGAAGCCGAACTCGATCCGACCATCGTGCCTCAGGGCCATGAAGTACCGTCGCGTGGCGAAGGGAGCACTCTTCCTGGACGCGACCGACAGCTGACCGTCGACATAGACGTCTCCGATGGAATTGGCGTTGTAGCCCGTCCCCGGGTGCTCCTCGAAGAACGGACCACTGAAGAACAGCAAACCCGAGGTATCCGCGAAGGCCTTTTGCTCGACGTCCCAGCCACGGGCCAGCTGGATCCGGACGTGCGAGGTGTCGATGCTGGCGATCTGGGTTTCCTGGCTCAGCTGGAGTTGCATCTGGCCCGACCGCCTGAGGGGCAGCATCCTTTGCAGGTCGGGGGTGACGATCCGGATACCTGCGACCGATTTGACGTACTCGCCCGTGACCATGCCGCCGACGAAGCTCAGGGGCATGACGAGGGCCAGACCGAAGCTCACCAGCAAGCGCTGCCGGTGGGTGTCGCGGGAACTTCTCGAGGTGCGGTTTCGCACGGTCCGGGTAACGGTCTTCACCAGACGATCATAACCGATCGGGGCCCGTGGCGTCAGATCAGGGCCCGGGTCAGGTGAGCGTGCCTCGTCCGGGGGTATGGTGGCGCATACACCCGCTCCGGAGGTCCGCATGGCACATCCCTGGTTCCGTACCCGACAGCCTTTCGCCGGCGACGACCCGCACGGGGGTCTCAGGCGCGTGCTCGGCCCCTGGTCGGTCATGCTGCTCGGAATCGGCTGCACCATCGGGGCAGGCATCTTCGTGATGCCCGGTCAGGTGGCGGCCGAGCATGCCGGCCCGGCCGTGATCCTGTCGTTCCTGCTGGCGGCGATCGCCAGTGCCTGCGCGGCGCTGTGCTACAGCGAGCTGGCCGCCATGATCCCGGTGTCGGGCAGCGCCTACTCGTATGCCTACGCGACGCTCGGAGAGTTCATCGCCTGGATCATCGGCTGGGACCTGCTGCTGGAATACGGGCTCGCCAATGCAGCGGTCGCGGCGGGCTGGG
>JBIIHZ010000363.1:0-2903 GCA_044235265.1 Candidatus Sericytochromatia bacterium | reverse complement strand
GGCCTTCTGCTTGGCCTGGCGCCCCTGGGGGCCGCGGCGGAGCCACTCGATCTCGCGCCGGACGCGATTGGAGAGGGCGTCCTGCAGGGCCGACTGGCTGGCGAGGACCTCGGCGCGCTTCTCGAGGAAGTCGACGTACGAGCCCTCGACCGAGAGGAGGCCGTCGGGATAGGCCCGGTCGAGCTCGACGACCCGGGTGGCGACGCGCTCGATGAACGCGCGGTCGTGACTCACGAGGACGAAGGCGCGGGCGTGCTGACGGAGGAGCTCCTCGAGCCACAGGATGCTCTCGAGGTCGAGGTGGTTGGTGGGTTCGTCGAGGAGGAGGACGTCGGGTTCGCGGACCCATTCCCGGGCGATCGCGAGGCGCTTGCGCCAGCCGCCCGAGAGGGTCTCGACGGGGCGGGCGGGGTCCTCGAAGCCGCTGCGCCCGAGCGTCTCGGCGACGCGGGCGGCGACCTCGGCGAGGTCGAGGGGCAGGTCGGCCAGCGCGCCCTCGAGGACCTGCTGGACGGTGGCCCCGGCCGGGAAGGTCGGTTCCTGGGGGACGTAACCCAGGGTGGAGCCGCGCTGGAGGGCGACCTCGCCCGAATCGGGCTCGTCCACGCCCGCGAGGATGCGCAGGAGGGTGGACTTGCCGCAGCCGTTGCGACCGACCAGGACGACATGGTCCCGCTCGTGCAGGCCGAACGCGAGATCGGCAAAGAGCGGCCGCGGTCCGAAGGATCGCGAGAGGCCGTGGGCGGAGAGGAGGGCGGGTCGCTGACTCATGTCCCGATCGTACCGGGTTCCCGGGACGGGGACCAGCGATCGCGAGGCCGAGGCATCAGAAGAAGGCGAGCTTGACCGGGTTGGCCATCGGGACGAGATCGAAGGCGACGGCCGACGACAGGTTAGCGCTGTCAGCCCGGAGCGCCGTGATGGAGAGCAGGTACGTCTTGCCCGGGCTCAGGCCCGCCGAGGCCTGCAGGAAGCCAGGCAGCTGGAGGTCGGGCAGGGGCTGGTCCTTGCCGACCGTCACGCTCGTGGCCGAGGTGAAGACGGCGAAGGCGGGCTTCTCGCCGCGAGGGTCCGTGCTCTCGGAGACCCGGACGTGGTAGCCATTGGCCCCCGGGGCCGCCGACCAGCGGATGGCGGGGTTGGTGGAGGAGACGACCAGCGGAGCGGTGCTGGCGGAGGCGTCCTCGACGGCGACGTCGGTCACGGCCGAGATCCCGACGCCCGTGGGAGCGACCATGAACTTCTCGGGGGAGGTGCCCTTGGTCTCACCGTTCGAAGCGAGGGCCGCGACGGAGTACGAGATGGTCGCGCCCCGCGCGATGGATTCGGTGAAGCGGAGGTCAGACAGGGTTCTGACGAGCTGGGCAGGGCCACCCGCGTCCCGGCGGCTCACGTTGTAGATGGACGCGTCCGCATAGCGATCCCAGCTCAGGGTGACGGTCGCCTGTGGCTGGTCGGGAACCGTGACGACGACGGCGCGTATGTCGAAGGGTTTCGAGCTGCCGGACCAGGGCCAGGGACAGCCAGCCAGAAACAGAGGCAGAGCGAGGAGCGTGAGGCGGCTGCGGATGGACACGGCAAGGACTCCTGCGTGGGCGACATGAGCGACGGGCCTGACATTCCGTATACCCGTCTCGAACCGAGAATCCGCGCACTGACTCCGGGGAACAGCTGGAAGCACCCGGTGGCGTGGATCAGGCCCCCAAAGCCCTTTCAGAGCCCTGAACCTATGAGGATTTGAAGCCAAAGGAAAGAGGCGTGTGAGTCTGCATCAAATGTTCGTGAAACGAAGCAAACCTTTAACTTCCCGAACGAAGGAGCAAACAACCGAAACGGATGCTTCAAAGGGGGAGACGATGAAGGACTTGATTCGCCGCAACGGACTGGTCGCGCTGGCTGCCATCACGCTGGCAGGTTGCCAGATGCAGGCTCCCGGGCTCGACGCACCTCCGGCCGCCGTCCCCGCAACCGAGGAGCAGGGCGAGTTCCACCCGAACAACATCCAGCCCTTCCTCGACAGCCTGAAGGGGGAGCGCCAGACCCAGGCGATCGCCGTCCGCTCGGTCGACACGTCGCGCTCGCTGCTCGTCACGAACCTCAAGGTGGTCAACGATCCCGTTCGCTCGGCAGCGAGGGGAGCCTGGCACTTCGGTACCCTGATGACCCGCATGGCCGGCAAGGTGAATCCCTCGACGTTCACGCTGAACTGGCTGAACACCTGGAAGACCGCCCAGACGATCAACGGCGACACCGCCGCGGCGCGGGCCGGCATCCAGAGCCTCGTGATCGACCCCTGGTTGAAGGCGAGCGGGGGAAAGACCCTCGACCTCAACAAGGCTCCTTTCCGCCTGCTCGCGATCGTCAACCGTCTGGACCTGCGCACGGCCGGAAATGCCGGAGAGGGTCGCTTCATCTACGGAGTGGTCGACGCTGCCGGCAATCCGACCCAGTTCACCGTGATCCTCGAGTACGGCATCCCGCTCGCCAACGCCAAGGTCGGCAGCGTGAAGGGCTGGGCCACGCAGTGGCAGAACCTCGGCAAGTTTGATCTCGGCAGCGCCCAGTACAATGCAGCCCTGCAGACCATCACCGACACGTTCACGGCGGCCGGGGCAGATCCCAGGAAGCCCAATGGTAGTGCCCTGAACCAGCTCAGGACCAACGAGATCGCGATCAGCCCGCAGTGGGAGCTGCGCGAGTTCCAGATCGTCTCCAGCGGGCAGCTGGCCCCCGTGACGACCAAGCAGTCGCCTCGGCAGGCGCTCAACAACTCGGCAGCGCTCGCGAAATTCCTGAACGACAACTCGGCCAACGTCCTCGCTGGCAAGCACGTCGTGCCGGCCGCCATGCTCGGGGTCAAGTCCTCGACGGAAGTGGGAACCTGGAAGGCCCCTGCCGTGAAA
>JBIIHZ010000362.1:0-2906 GCA_044235265.1 Candidatus Sericytochromatia bacterium | reverse complement strand
CGCCAGCAGGTGGTCGATCTCGGTCTGGAGGCCGCAGGCTCGCAACGTCTCGATGAACACGTCGGTCGGGACCACCGACCACCGGGGCACCTCGAACCCGGCCTGCGCCAGCCGCACCAGGTTGGCCGCCTTGCCTCCCAGCCGGGAGGGGGCGAGCGTGGCTGCGCCCTGGGCCGTCAGGATGGGATCGAACGATGCCATCACGGACATGGGAACTCCTCGTGCAAACCTGGCGCGACCATCCGAGCACTCGTCTACCCGCTCCCGAGGGTGGCGTCACAGCGACGATGACACCCTGGCGACGCAGAGGACCGACGATCGGGGTATAGAAAAGCCGTTCACCTCCAGGGAAGGACCTCGTGAAACTTCCGGAACCCGAGCTGATGCGGCTGCTCGCCGCCCTCCTGTCGCTGCTGATCGCCTCGCAGGTGCTGGGGGGCCTCTTCCAGCGCTGGCGCCAGCCAAGAGTGATCGGCGAGATCGCGGGAGGACTGCTGTTCGGCCCCACGGTCCTCGGAACCCTCGCCCCGGACGCGCACCACGACCTCTTCGAGGCCTCGTCGGCCGAGAAGCAGGTCCTGGGTTTCGTGTTCTGGCTGGGGCTGATGCTGCTCATGTTCTGCTCGGGCCTCGAGACCCGGAGCGCCGTGAACCGCACCGAGTGGCGCACGACCCTCTGGCTGACGGCCACGGGGACCGTCCTGCCCCTGCTCGCCGGTTTCTGGGTGGCCGGCGCGATCGATTTCTCGCCCTGGTTCGGTCCACGCGCCACCCCGCTGACATTTGCCCTGATCATGGCCAACGCCCTGGCCGTGACGTCCATCCCCGTGATCGGCAAGATCCTGTTCGACGTGGGCCTGACGGGGACGTCCTTCGCCCGGGTGGTGCTCACCACCGCCATGATCGAGGACATGGCCCTCTGGGTGATGCTGTCCGTGACGCTCGGGCTCGCGAGCGTCGAGACCGCGAGCCCGTTCGCGATCGCCCGCGGGATCCTCGTCACGATGGGGTACTTCGCCTTCTGCCAGGTGCTGGGACACCGGATCTACGACGGCATCTCCCGGGCCCGATGGAACCCCTTCAAGACCGCCGCGGACGGCATGCCCGTCTTGCTGGTGTTCATGGTGACGGTCCTGCTGGCCTACCTGCTGGGGGTCAACCCCATCTTCGGGGCCTTCCTGGCGGGGCGCGTCGTGGCGAGTTCCGAGCGCATCGCCGCGGCCACCCGGGACCAGATCAAGGGCTTCAGCTTCGCCTTCTTCATCCCGGCCTACTTCGCGAGCGTCGGGCTCCAGCTCGATCTGCGCCACGACTTCGACCTCGGGCTCTTCGGTGGCATCCTGCTCGGCGCCTGCGCCATCAAGGCCGTCTCCGTCTACCTCGGAGCGCGGCTGGCCGCCCAGCCGCACGCGACGGGCGTCGACCTGGCGATCGCCATGAATGCCCGCGGCGGCCCGGGCATCGTGCTGGCGACGGTCGCGCTGAACGCCGGGCTGATCACCGGGGCGTTCCAGGCGATCCTGATCCTGCTCTCCCTGGTCACGAGCCAGATCGCCGGGTGGTGGCTGCAGCGCCCGTCCGTCCGGGATGCCCTCGTTCGGGAAGCCGACGGCAGGGAAGCGCCCGTGACCTGAACGACCCCGTCCCCCCATCCGCACCCGGAGGAGCTCGCATGGCGGACATCCGCGTCATCGTCAACCGACACGCCCGCAATGGTGGCAAGCGCAGCTTGCTGGAGCGCGTCGAGCGCGAACTCCGGAATCTCGAGGTCCGGATCCTCGTGCCCGACACCTACGAGGACCTCGAGGCGTGCGCCCGGCAGGCCGTCGAGGAGAAGGCCACCGGAGTCGTCGTGATCGGAGGAGATGGCACCATCAACGCGGTGGTCAACCAGCTGGCCGGCAGCGAGATTCCTCTGGGCATCGTCCCCGCCGGGACCGCCAACGACCTGGCGACCTACCTGGGGATCCCGAAGGACGTCCGCAGGGCCTGTGCCGTCATCCGGCGGGGCAACGTCCGCGAGATGGACCTCATCGAGATCAACGGCCGGTACTTCATCACGGCGGGGGGCATGGGGGTCGTGAGCGACACCGCCGTGGGCGTGAACAGCCTGAAGGCCAGGGGAGGGTGGATCAGCCGGATCGCCCGGCGTCTGGGGAGTCTCGTCTACGTCCTGTACAGCTTCGGCCTCCTGGCCGGCGCGAAGAAGATCGTGAGCGAACTCGAGGTGGCCGTGGACGGCCAGTCGCTGGGCCCGGCGCCCTGCATCGCGCTCTTCGTCAACAACCAGCCGTCCCTCGGGAAGACCGTGACGCCCTCGCCGGAGGCCCGGACGGACGACGGCCAGCTCAGCGTGTGTGTCATGCGCGAGCGCAGCCGGCCAGGCGCCATCCTGACGGTGATCCTCATGAGCCTCCGCGGCCTGCACACGCGCCGCAAGGACATCGACATCGTCGTGGGGAAGCAGGTCGAGATCCGCAGCCCGACCCGGAACACCTTCATCGGGGATGGCGAGGTGCTGGCCCACACCGGGCAGCTCACGCTGAACGTCCTCCCGCGCGGGATCCGCGTGATGTCCTGAAGGCGCTACAGGCCCGCGATCGCCTTCAGCGCATTCACGCGGCCGGCGCCCGACTGGTCGTCTCGCCCGGGAACGCCGAGGTCATCGACCGTCGCCACGAGGCGATCGCGGATCTGCGCGCTGGTGTATGCGGGAGCCACGCTCTTGATGAGGGCGGCCACTCCCGCGACATGCGGGGAAGCCATCGACGTCCCGGACATTTCCCCCCACTCGCCGTACCGCAAGGTCGAGACGATCTTCGAGCCCGGTGCCGCCAGCGTGATCGTCGGCCCGTGGTTGCTGAACGGGCTCTTGAGGTCCTTCGTGTTCGATGAGGCGACCGAGA
>JBIIHZ010000361.1:0-2924 GCA_044235265.1 Candidatus Sericytochromatia bacterium | reverse complement strand
GCAGAACCAGGCCCGCGAGATGGTGACCGTCATCCAGGGGATGAACTTCTCGGCTCAGGAATCGGCGATCGCCACCGATACGATCGCCCAGTCCGCCGTCATCTTGCAGAACCAGGCCTATCGCCTGCTCGAGGTGCTCCGCAAGTACGACCTGCAGGATGAAGACACGAGCTCGAAATCGCGGTCGCTGGCGCTTCGCTGACGCGTGCCTGGCACCAGACGTGAGATGAGGGGGGCCACCACGTGGCCCCCCTCATCGCGTATGCGTGACCGCGCCGGAAGCGCCGGTTCAGAACCCATCGGACATGCGCACGCCATCCTCTTCGCCCCAGTGGGCCCAGAGAGGGGACCATTCCCCGTCTTCCCAGGGGAGTTCGTCGTCCCAGGTTTCACGGGAGCATCCCTCCGAGGGTTCCCAGGGGGCCGTGACCGGGACGAGCGTGGGGGTGAAGGAGCGTGAATCGAGATTCATGGGCACCTGCCAGCAGAATGACGGGGGGTGAGCATGAATCAATTATACATGATATTTTATGATTACAAAATTATTTCATAAAAATCATGCACGAGGCCGATGCCTCAAGTGTGGGGTGAGCGTGTCGATGTGATCGGTATCACCGCTTCACTGCCCTCGAGAGGAGCCCGACCATGACCTGCCTGCACTGCCGACCGTCGAACCTGGCCCCCCGCACCATCGAGCTCGAACTGGCACATCCCCGCGGCATCGCTCGCTTCGAGGGGGTTCCTGCTCTCGTCTGTCCGGCGTGTGGCTTCGTGGCCATCGAGCGCGCCACGTCACGCGCCATCGATGGCTGGATGGAGATGCTGGGGCGGCAGGCTGCCTGATGGGTGGGGATCAGCGGAACGTCGCGAGGTCGGGTGCGACCCAGGTCTCGTGGATCTGACGCTCGATCGTCTCGCGGTCGGGTCCGGTGAGACGGGGGCCCGCAGAGTCCAGTCGCTGACCGGACCAGCTGTCCGAGGTTTCGCGCTGCACCATCAGAACAATCACTTCGCGATCGCGCACGTTCGCCTCCTGCACGGGTCTCCCGATCCGGGATGAATATCCTTTCCTTACCACGGTTGTCCCTTTTTCGAACCGGACAGCTGGATTCCGGATCCTTGACGGTCTGAAATGGCAAGTTCATCCCCTATCATGGGGGCATGCATGTCATGGACAGCCTCACGGTGGCCGCCACCGTCCACGAGCTTCGCCATCTGGTCGTCGGGTCTCGCATCGACCGGATCCATCTCCCCACGGCCTGGGAGATGGTGTGGATCCTCCGCGGCCCGGGTGGGGCGCGTCGCCTCCTGTTCTCGGCGCGGGGCGTGCACGCGCGCCTGCATCTCACGGAGCGTCGCTTCGAGAATCCGGCTCAGCCCCCGGCTTTCTGCATGCTGCTGCGCAAGCACCTCGAGGGTGCTCGAATCCTGCGGATCGAGCAACCCGGTCTCGAGCGGGTCGTCCAGATCGTCTGTACCGGTCGGGACGAACTCGGGGACCCCACGGAACGCGCTCTGGTGGCCGAGATCACCGGCAAGCATGCCAACTGGCTGTTGCTCGATCGGCCCTGGGGAAACATCCTGGGCCTCCTCCGTCCCGTCAGCGAACGCGAGAGCCGGGAGCGCCAGTTGCTTCCCGGTCTCCCGTACGATCCCCCGCCCGTTCCGGCCGATCGCCTCGATCCGGGAGCGTTCGATCCTCTTTCCCTTCCCGTGGGGCCCGGAGCGACAGACCGCCCCGTCCGGGAGGTCCTTCTGGCACGGGTGCACTCTCTCTCGCGGGCCGCGCTCGGGGAACTGCTCGCAGCGGCCGGGATCGACCCGACTCTCCCGGCATGCCAGCTCGAAGTGGCGGCGCGATCGCGCCTGGCCGAGGTCTGGGGGACTTTCCGGAAGGAACTGGCAGAGGGGGACTTCCGGCTCACGCGAACCGCCGAGGGTTTCGAGGTGCTGCGGCTGGGCCGTCCGGGGGATTCACTGCCGCCGGGGGAGACCCTGGATGCCTGGTTTGGTGCTCGCTGGGACCGGGAGGCCATCGAGCGCCAGCGACAGCACCTGCATCGCGAGGTCCGGGAGCGGTTTGACCGGCTCGATTCCCGACGTCAAGCTCTGGAAGGGGCACTCGAGCGCGTCGATACGGCTGCCGACTGGAAACTCTGGGGCGATCTGCTCCTCACCTTCGCCCACGAAGTGCCACGCGGTGTCTCGAGTCATGTGCTTCCGGACATCCAGAGCGACGACTCCCGGCTCGTGACCATCCCTCTCGACCCCACGCTGGATGCCACTCAGAACGCCCAGCGCCACTACCGTCGCTATCAGAAGGCTCGCTCGGGCGAGCAGGTCACGCGCGACCTGCTCGCAGCGGCCTCGGTAGAACGGACTTACTGGGAGGGGGTCGCCGTCGCGATCGAGCGTGCCACCGACCTCGAAACCCTCGCGGAAATCTCCCACGAGGTCCGGCCACCCGTTTCTCTTCCGGGACGGCAGCGAACCCGGTCGCCCGAGCCTCGGCCGCTCCAGCTCGTGTCCCGTGATGGAATCACCGTCTGGCTCGGCCGCAACAACCGCCAGAACGACTGGTTGACCTTCAAGCTCGCCCGTCCCGAGGACTGGTGGTTCCATGCCCGCAACATTCCGGGCTCGCACGTCCTGGTACGCGCAGAGGGCCAGGGCGAGCTTCCGGAACGCACCTTGCTGGATGCGGCCATGCTCGCGGCTGGCTTCAGCCAGGCACGCATGTCGAGCGGCGTCCCCGTCGTCTACACGCGTCGGAAGCACGTCTGGAAACCCTCGGGGGCGCTACCTGGCTTCGTCCATTACGAGCGGGAGCGCACGGTCCACGTCACACCCGACGCCGATCCCCTGGCCCTGTTTCAGGTCGGGGCCAGCGCATCCAGGGGGTAGCGTGACCGGGCGGCCAGGTC
>JBIIHZ010000360.1:0-2945 GCA_044235265.1 Candidatus Sericytochromatia bacterium | reverse complement strand
GACGCTGGTCGACGAACACCATGTCGTCGAGCCAGGCGAAGCCGTTGGGACCACCGACGCCGACGGTCGCGAACCTCAGCCGGTTGTCCGCCTGCTGGGGATAATCCCAGCCGATGAGCGCCCCGGGACGGCTCAGACGGCCGAACTCGCGCGAGACGACGGCCAGGAACCGTCCGTTGGAGACCTGGGAAAAATTGGGGCAGTCGCCGAACATGACGGAGGACGGCCCTGTCAGGTTGATCTGGCGGCCGCGGACGATGGGCTCGTCATCGAGGGTGGGCCCCACGGAGGAACGGGACCGGGAAGTCGACGGCGTGAGCCCGCAGGAGGCGAGGAGAGCCGCGACGCTCGCGAGGGCGATGGCCCGTGAACCGGCACGACGGAAGAAGGTCATCGGAACGGTCTCCACTTCCATGACTACCTGGATCTTCGACCGATCAGTGTACCAGATTCGTTAAGAAGAAGCTAAGAACTCGTTATCAGTAGCGAAGGCCGAGTCCGACGTGGAGCCCCGACAGGGTCTGGCGGTACAGGGTCGCCACGGGCTGGCCGCGCGAGATGGCCTCTTCCCAGCCGATCCGGAAGGTCAGCGGCTCGACATCCACCACGAACGCGGCGAACCAGTCCGTCCGGGAGAGCGGATACTGGGGAAGCTCAGCTGCCCGGACAGGGTCCGTGAGGCCCGGAGCCCAGTCGATGCCGGCATCGAAGCCCAGGGCGGAGGTGAACCGGGTCCGACAGGTGAACCCGACGGTGGGGCCACGGAGGAAGGCCGTGGTCAGGGCAGGTGCGCTCGCCGCGAGACTCTCCGGAACGACCCCGTCGGTACGCGAGGAACGGAGCACGTAACCACCCCTGAGCTCGAACTCGCAGGGACCCGCGATGGCCCGCACGGCGAGATCCGGCACGAGGGCCCAGTCCGTCCGGCTCATCCGACGGAGGTCATACACCAGATCATGGACCACGAGGGTCCCGCGAAGCCCCAGGCCCACGTTCGGCCAGAGCCAGTGGCGCCAGCGAATGTCCCGCAGCCCCGTCGAGGTTCCGAAGACGGGTCCCGAGAGCGTGCCGTCGACCTCGACGTCGTCGAGCTGGTGCCAGCGGAGCTCCACGGTCGACCCGGCCCCGACGATCCTCGGCCAGTGCCACATCCGGTCGAGCCGGGGCACCTCGCTCGCCGCGTCGTCCTCCTCGACCCACTCCGGACGGGCCCCCTCGGACACGGTGGGAAGGGACGAGGGGGCGCCGGGCGCCGCCCGTGCAGCCAGGACGGCCTCGCCCGTGGCAGCCGCAGGAGCGCCCAGGGCCAGGATGACCCGGCGTGGCTCGTGACGCAGCGCGACGGATGCCACCGTTCCCGGCACGAGCTCGAGGACCAGGCGCACGCCCCCGCCGGCGATCGCCCCGGGCAACACCCGCGCCTTCCGGAGCGTCCGCCCCAGGCTGCCGATGACCTGGAGGTCCGGCCGGAGCAGGACGCATCCGGGCAGATCGATTTCCAGGCGCTCGGGGGCGCCGAGCAGGCGCGTGATCAGGGGGGGGCGGCGGGGCCCCTCGATGATGAGGACGCGCCGCGCTTCCTCGTAGCGGATCCGCTCGATGGCCACGGGTGCCACCCGGGTCGAGCCCGCGGGAGCGGGTGGAACCGGCGGAACGGGAGCAGCCTGGACCGGCCAGCCACTGAGCCCGAGGGCCGCAGCCACGACCCCTCCGGCCAGCCCGCCGCGCATCGGGCTCAGGAGGCGACGGCCACGCGCGCACCCGCCCGGGCGAGCGCCTCGCCGGCCGCGCCGATCATGCCGGCCCGCTCACCGAGGGCCGCGACCCGGATCTCCTGGACGTCCCAGCCTCGCTCACCATAGCGGGCCGTGACCTGCTCGCGCACCCGGGGCAGGTAGAGGTCCGCCTGGTTGCTGACTCCGCCGCCGATGACGATGCGCTGGGGATCGAGGATGTTGATCATCGAGACGATCCCGATGGCGAGGTGATCGGCCATCCGGTGGATGACACCGAGCGCCTCGCCATCCCCGGCACGGGCCTTCGCGAACACCTCGTGACTCGTGACCTCGGGGCCCCAGATACCGAGCTCGCGGGCCGAGCGGGCGATCGCCGTTCCCGAGGCATAGCTCTCCCAGCAGCCGTTCTGGCCGCAGTTGCACGAGCGGCCATCCGGCACGAGGATCAGGTGACCCAGCTCCGCCCCGCCCCCGCGCGCCCCGCGGACCACGTGCCCGTCGGCGACGATCCCGCCGCCGAGCCCCGTCCCGAGCGTGATGGCCAGCAGGTTGGCCACCCCTCGCCCGGCTCCTGCCCAGTATTCACCGTAGGCGGCACAGTTGGCGTCGTTGTCGACCGTGACGGGAAGACCACATGCGGCCTGGAGACGCTCGGACACGTCCATCCCCGACCAGCCCGGCAGGTTGCCCGTGCAGTAGAGCACCTTGCCGCTGACATGATCCACGTGGCCCGCGGTGCTGACCCCGATCCCCACGAGGCCGGCGGCCTGAGAGGAGGACAGCTGGGCACGGATCGTGGCGACCGCATCGATGAGACCCTGCATGATGGCTTCACCCCCGCCCTCGACCGGGGTGGCGAGCCGCCACTCGTGGTGGACGATGCCGGTCTCGTCGACGAGACCGGCGAGGATCTTGGTGCCTCCGAGGTCGAGGCCGAGGGCGAATGCGGACATGACGATCACTCCTTGGGGATGGCTGCGGCGAAGCGCGCGGTGACGAGCTGGGGACGGGTGATGGCGGACCCCACGACGACGGCGAAGGCCCCCAGGCGAAAGGCCCGGGTGACCTCGGCCGGTTCCCAGACCCGTCCCTCGAGGATGACGGGAACGGGGGTCGCGGCGACGAGGGCCTCCAGCAGGGCCCAGTCGGGGCCCACGAGTTTCGGGCTCTGGGGCGTGTAGCCGCTGAGGGTGGTGCCGATGCAGGCGG
>JBIIHZ010000359.1:0-2947 GCA_044235265.1 Candidatus Sericytochromatia bacterium | reverse complement strand
GGTCGAACACCTTGCGTACCGAAGTACGCGGCGGCGTCCGCCCTGTGGGCGCGCTCGGAAATCGACTCGCGCTGGCCGTTTGCAATTTGCCTACCTCGGGACACTTGCGTGTCCCTCGTCGCACCTTTCGGCGCGCCTCGGCAATGTCTTGCTCCCGGCTTCGCTCGCACCCCTCTCGGGGCACTGAACTCGCCAAGAATATTCTTCAAGCGAGCTCGCTACAAGCTACTGGCTTATCAAGCTATCCAGTTGTCAAGGTCCCGTCTGAACGCGATGGCGTCCAACGACGTTTTCCCAGTATCTCACTCGACGCCCGATGTGTCAAACCCTGGTCTTGATGGAGGCATCATCTCGGCTTGACGTCCGTTTGCTGCATTGTTAACGTTTGTAAAGTTTGACATAAATGTTAACAATATGGAGCCGTCATGAACCGCCCCGCCCCACGACTTGTCTGGATTCAAGAAACCCAGCTCGCCCCCCGTGTCGTTCTGAGGATCGGGGAACGTCGCGACCGGAAGGTCGGGGACAAGCGAGTGGCCTGGCTGACCGTCTCGGAGCCAACCGAACTCACCCGGCTCGAGCGCGCCCGCCTCCTGGCCGCAGCAGCGACCCTGCAGGCCGACCCTGATCACGTGCTCTGGCTGGACCTGACCGTGACCCGCCCGCTCGGCGCAGGGCGTCCCATCCGACGGGTCGTCCCGGGCGGGCTTCCCTTTCTAGCCAGCTGCCTGGCGAGGGCCTGCGGGGCCTGAGTGGCCCTGCAGGTCACTCCGGGATCTCGATGTCGTCGGGTGGAAGAGGGGCAGGTGTGTCTGCCGGTGCGGGAGGCGTCACGGGGGCAGGGTTGACCTTCGGAGGTGCGACCGGTTTCGCGGTCGCTGGCACGCGCGGGGAGACGGTACGCGGCTTCGGTCTCGGGCGTGGGCGTGCCTTCCTGATGAGGGGGCGGGTTTTCAGCTCGATGTGAGGAGATTGTCCACCGGTCGGGGCCGAGACGGGCGCGAGACCTGCCGTGGCAGGTGCGGGCGTGCCCTTGGGGAGCACGGGCGGCAGTGCCAGGCTCGCGGATGCACGTCCCTCGGGGCTTCCCGTGGCCAGGGAGCTCGTCGTGGCGATCGGGCTCGAGGCAGTGGCTCCGGCCAGAGGTCCTGTCGCCTCGGCAGTCGTCAAGGCGCCGGATGCTTCCATCGAGAGGGTGGCTTGACCGGCCGGGGTGCCCGGTAGATCCGTCGGGGCCGGCGAGGTCGCGACGAGGTCAGAGATGGGGGCTGCAGGTGGTGGGGGCATGCGGCGTTCGACGATGGCCAGGGTGATCACCCCGCTCACCAGCACGGCGCCCACGATCCAGGGCAGCACCCACCAGCTGAGCTGGACCTGGCGCTCCTCAGGAGCGGGGGGGGGAGCGGCATGCAGGGCCCAGTACGCTGCCGCCAGAATCTCTCCATCGAGACCGACGGCCTGGGCGTACTTGCGGATGAAGATCTTGACGTAGATGGGTTCGGGAAGAGCAGCCTCGTTACCGGCCTCGATGGCCTGAAGGTGCGCCAGCTTGATCCGCAGATCCGTCGCCAGCGTTTCCAGACTGATCTCGGCGGCCTCGCGTGCCACCTTGAGTTCAGCACCCAGCTCGCGCAGTGACGTCATGGCCTCCTAGCTCCTCGTGACGGGGAGACCGCAGGCCTCCCGCAACCGCGCCAGTTCTTCGCCCTCGATCCGGCGAGAATGGCCTCTCGAGAGATCACCCAGGTCCACCGGGCCGACGGACGTTCGTTCCAGCCGTTCGACCGGGTGCCCCACGGCTTCGAGCATGCGCCTCACCATCCGGTTTCGCCCTTCGTGAACCGTGATGAAGACCTCGGTCGCGGTCGGTCCAGTCCGTCCGATGCGGACCTCCGTGGCCCGTGCCGGTCCGTCCTCGAGGGTTATTCCTCGCATGAGCCGTTCGGCGGGCTGTCGCGAGAAGGCTCCCGTCACGCGGGCCCGGTATCGTTTCGGTAGCCCGTGCCTCGGATGCGTGATGGCCAGGGTCAGGTCGCCATCGTTCGTGACGAGCAGCAGACCCGTGGTGTCGATGTCCAGACGGCCGATGGGATGCAATCCGGGAATGTCGGGCATGAGGTCGGCTACGGTCTGGCGACCTCTCGGGTCATGCATCGTCGTCAGCACCCCGGGAGGCTTATTGAGCGCGATCACCACGTGCTCGGCGGGTGGCGGCAGCAGGCTCCCGTCCACCTCGATGCGGTCCACGGCGGGGTCGGCTTTCGCCCCCAGTTCCGTCACGACGGTGCCGTTGACGCGCACCCGACCGTCCACGATGAGACGTTCGGCCTTGCGACGCGAGGCGATCCCCGCGCTAGCCAGGATACTCTGAAGTCGCTTCGGGCTGGACATGGAGCTTCATGGCCTCTCGGACCGTATCGATCGTGCGTCTGGCCTCAGTACGGGCCCTGCGTTCACCGTCCACCAGGATCGCGGCCAGCCCCTCGGGGTCGGCTTCCAGGGTTGCCCGGCGCGTCCGGATCGGTTCCAGGGTGGCCTCGAGCGTGGCGGCCAGATTCTGCTTGCAGGCCACGCATCCGAGGGTTCCCTTGCGGCAACCCTCGGCCACCTCGTCCGTCTGCTCCGGAGCGAGGGCATGGTAGTAGGCGTACACCGTGCAGACCTCTGGTGTGCCAGGGTCGGTCCGGCGCTGGCGCGCCGGGTCCGTGACCATGGACATCACACGGGTCCGCGTCGTGGCGGCATCATCCGACAGCTTGATGTCGTTTCCGTAGCTCTTGCTCATCTTCCGACCGTCGGTTCCCGGCAGGGAGGCCGAGGCGGTCAGCAGGCCCTGGGGTTCCTTGAAGACCTCGCCGAACATGTGGTTGAAGCGCCGGGCGAGATCCCGGCTGAGTTCGAGGTGAGGCAACTGGTCCTTGCCCACCGGGACCGCCTCACCCCGGAA
>JBIIHZ010000357.1:0-2951 GCA_044235265.1 Candidatus Sericytochromatia bacterium | reverse complement strand
CCTCCGGCGAACCGTCCACCGAGGTCCTGCTCCCCGGGTTCGTGGGGGGGGTGTCGGGGTCGGGGGCGCCCATCTCGCCCTCACCTCGCCCGCCTGACCCCTCACCTGCTGTCCCCTCCCCGACGCCAACTTCGATCGTCACCCTGCCCCCGTCACTTGCTCCCACCGTCTCCCCCTCGGGGCCCTATGGTGGCCTGGAAGCCGTCGATCTGGTCGTCGAACCGGCCGTGCTCGCGCTCGGGGTCAAGACGCCCCCGGCTCTCACCCCCGTGCTCCCGGACACCGGGGTCCTCACGGCCACCGTGACCTTGAGAGGCGGAGGGATTTCCTCACGCGTGGTCTGGAAATCCGCCAGCCCGGGGGTCTTGAGCGTCGACGAGAACGGGGTCTGTCGAGCCCTCGACGAGCGTGCCCAGCGTGTCCAGGTGACGGCCACGACCCTCGATGGTCGCCTGGAGCGGGTCGTCTTCGTGGAGCTCCGGGATCGGGCCCAGGTCGAGGTCATCCTCGATGACACGGAGGAGCCATGAGGCGCTCATCCTGGCGACTTCCCGCATGGGCCCTGCTCGTGAGCTCACTCATCGCCTGCGAAGCTCCACGGGCCATCCCCCTGTCCTCGCCGCAGGCTCCCGAGGGGGCTGCCGTCGCACATGACGGGACGCCGCGCGGGGACGGTGCCTCGGTGACGTTCTCGGTCCGATGGCCGGCCAGGACCCAGAGCACCCTGCCGTCCCAGATGGAACGGGTTCTCTTCACGATGCGCACCGAGGCCGGGCAGGTCTTGCCTTACCGGCTGGATTTCCGGCGGACGCAGTTCCCGGTGGCCACGAGTGGGACGCTCTCGGATCTGCCGTCCGGAACGTTCGTGTTCCTGGTGCACATCGAGGATGGGTCCGGACGCAAGATCGCCGGTGGGGCCGTCACGAAGACGCTCGCGCGGAACGAGAAGGCCAGCCTGGCCATCCCCGTCTACCCCAGTGACCAGCCGCGCATCCTGGAGGTCTCTCCCCTGGTCGTGGGGCCGGGGGGGAACGTCAACGTGCTGGGAGAAGCGCTGGGCATGAGGGCTGGATTTCCCATCCGGGTCTACCTCGGGGACCAGGAGGTCCCGCCTGATCATGTCGCGCGCATCTCCGAATACGAGGTCAAGGTTCGCGTGCCAGAAGGGGCGCGCGACGGAAAGATCACGATGCGCGTGGGGAGAACGGTCCTGCCCGACCACCGCACGGTGCGTCTGATCGACAGCATCAAGCTTCGCCTGCTGGAGTCCGTACCGTTCAGCCCCGGAGGCTCCTTCGATGTGGCCTGGGAGGTTCGCGCCCAGGACGGGACCGTTCTCGAGAACACGAATCTCGACTGGAGTTGCGACGGCTGCGACATGCTGGCAGACGTCGTCCCGCGCGGCACCCATGCCATCGTCAAGGCACCCGAACTGCCGCGGAGTCTCAAGGTCAGCCTGTCGGCAGGCAAGGTCCGGGGTGAACTCGACCTGACGACGACGGCGTTCGGGCGCTCGACTCTTGGTGCCGATCTCGGCCGCCTCGACCGGGCGATCGCCTCGAGTTCCATGCCTGCGGGTCCGGTCGTCGCCCTCGGCGAGAGTCTGTTTCACGATGCCGGCCTCAGCCAGGGCGGCGTGATGTCATGTGCGACGTGCCACGTCGAGACGTTGAATCACGCCGACGGGCGGCGCCTCCCGCTCGATCGCGCAGGCCAGCCACTCAAGCGCAACACCCCCTCCCTGACCGATACGGGTTTCGCCTCCTCGTGGTTCTGGGACGGCCGGGTGAGCAGCCTCGAGGACCAGGCTCGCGACGTCTTTGCCAATGCCAGGGAGTTCGCCAGTGCGACCTCTTCGGTGGAGTCCTACCTCCAGGGCTCGACACCGTACGTCCAGGCCTTCGATGCGGCCTTCCAGGCCTCACCCAGCTTCGATCGGGCGCTCATGGCGATCGCGGCCTACGAGCGGACCCTGGTCACCCCCGCGGAGCGGACGCCCTATCTGCGCTGGATCAAGGGTGATGATGCTGCCTTGACCCCGTCCCAGCGTCGCGGCCTGGCGCTGTTCGTCGGGCGCGCGCACTGTGTCGCTTGCCATTCCGGCCCCACCTGGAGCGACGGCAAGTTCCATAACATCGTCGTTCCAGGTTCGGGTACCGTCGACCCTGGACGTATCGCCGTGACGGGCAAAGATTCGGACTGGGGGGCTTTCAAGACGACACCTCTCTGGTCCGTCGCTCGCACGGCGCCGTATTTCCACGACGGTTCGCAGGCGACCCTGAACGGAGCGGTCCTTCACTACACCAAGTTCGATCCAGGAACCCGCAACCAGAGTTCGCTGTTGCGTCAGGTCCCGTTGCTGCCCGCCGACATCACGGACCTGGAACGTTTCCTGGAAGCCCTGACGCCGACAGAATCCTGAGTCCTGGAAAGGATATCCGCGTGGTCAGTCATCAATCGGTCATCCTCGTCGCATGTGCCTGTCTTTTCCTGTCGGGCTGCATCGGACCCGGGGCTTCCGGAGGGCCGGGCTCAGGGGGGGGCGCCGCGTCTGCGCAGCCGTCTACCTCCTCGGTGAATTCCGATCGCCTCGTCATCGAACCCGCTTCGCTCGCACTCGCACTCGCCCCGCCCAGAGGGGTGCCCCCCCTGTATCCGCGATCGGCCCAACTCACGGTGTACAAGGTCACGGGCGACGGCCGCGAGAAGCTCCTCGACGGCCTGGTCTGGACCTCGGACGATTCCGACCGGGCCGGCGTCGACCCGCAAGGGCTCGTCGTCTCGGGACTCGAGGCAGGCACCGTTCCCATCCGGGTGAAGCACGCTCCATCGGGCCTGGAGGCTCGTATCGACGTCAAAGTGGAGGATCTCAGTGGTGCGCAAATTTCGGTGGAGTAGCGCGGTCGCCGGCGGTCTGCTGGGCGTGGGTCTGCTCGCGAGCTGTCGCTTTC
>JBIIHZ010000358.1:0-2951 GCA_044235265.1 Candidatus Sericytochromatia bacterium | reverse complement strand
GCACGCTGCCCGTGGGGCTTGCCGCCTTCCGTTCGGCCTTCCGCGAGGTGACGGACTGGGGCGCCCTGCTCGCGGCGGCGACGATCGCCACGCTCCCCGTCGTGGGCGTGTTCTTGCTCACGCAGCGAACCGTCGGGTCCGGTATGCTGGACGGCAGTACCCGCGACTGAGGAGCCCCCCATGGACCACCCATCCACCCTTCACGCCCTGGCCGACACCTGGGTCACCCCAGTCACGCTCGGGCTGTTCGCGACGGCCTATGCGCTCGTGCTGCTCGAGGAACGCCTGCGCCTGAAGAAGTCGATTCCGGTCATGATCGCCGCCGGACTCGTGTGGCTCGTCGTCGCGCTGGGTGCGCGGCAGTTCGGACTGGAGCACCCGGTCAACGGTCTCTTTCTCGGGCACCTGATGGCCTTTGCCGAGATCTTCTGTTTCCTCATCGCGGCGATGACGTTCGTGAACACGATGGAAGACCGCGGCATCTTCCGCTGGCTGGGGCACGCCCTGCTGCCCGCGAACGCGACCTGGAAACGGCTTTACTGGACCGCGGGGGCAGCGGCCTTCGCGCTGTCCCCCGTGCTCGACAACCTCACGACGGCGATGGTGGTGGGGACGCTCGTCATGACGCTCGCCGGGCAGGAACGCCGGATCGTGAGCGCGGCCTGCATCAGCATCGTCGTCGCGGCCAATGCCGGGGGGGCCTTCAGTCCGTTCGGGGACCTCACGACCCTGATGGTGTGGCAGTCGGGCCACGTGGATTTCGCGACGACGTTCCGGCTTTTCCTGCCCGCCCTCGTCAACTGGCTCGTGCCCGCCAGCCTCCTGTCTTTGACCCTCCCGGAAGGTCGGATCGCGGTCCCGGATGCCACCCTCAGGCTGGAACTCGGTGCCTGGCTCGTCACGGGCTGCTTCGCCCTGGCGATCGCCCTGGCCGTCCTGGGTCACCAGCTGCTCCACCTGCCCCCCGTGGCGGGGATGATGTTCGGCCTCGGGATCCTGAAGGCGGCCACGACCGTGCATGGCGTTCTGTCCCGCGAGCGCCCCGTCCCGGAACTCGACGATCCCCACGACGTGTTCACGCGCGTACCGGGTCCCGTCGATACGTTCCGCCAGATGGAGCGCGCGGAATGGGACACGCTGATGTTCTTTTACGGGATCATCCTGGCACTCGGCGGCCTCGAGGCGATCGGGCTGCTCGAACGCGCATCCCACGCGCTGTATGGCACGCTCGGGCCGACATGGACGCATGTGGCGGTGGGCGGCATATCGGCCGTCATCGACAACGTGCCCGTCATGGCCGCGGTGCTTCACATGGCGCCCGACCTGTCGTCGGGACAGTGGCTTCTCGTGACGCTCACGGCAGGAGTCGGCGGCTCGCTCCTCGCCGTCGGGAGCGCGGCCGGCGTGGCCCTCCTCGGCGTCGCACACGGAGCCTACACCTCGCGGGATCACCTGCGCGCCACCATGGCGATCGCCCTGGGCTATGCCGCGAGCATCGGAACACACCTGATGCTGAACCGCAGCCTGTTCTGACGCGAGGGCGAGAAGAAAGGGGGGTGGCCCGCAGGCCACCCCCCTTCCGTCAGGTCTGAACCCGTCTTACCGGCGACCGTCGCCGAGCAGCGCCTTGGGCGACTTCTCGGTACGGACGACGACCTCGAGGGCCTTCGACTTGCTGCCGCCGAACCCGTCGTCCACACCCTTGAAGAACTGGATGGTGTCCAGCAGGGCGCGGGCCGATTCCTGGAGGTCGACCGCGGACTGGGCGATGAGGGTCGTCGCCGAGGCCGACTCGATGGCCGAACGGTTGATGTTGTCGACCGCGCCGAGCACGAGACCCGAGGTCTTCTTCTGCTCGGACGTGGCGCTCGACACCTGGAGCGTCATCCGGTTCATCGCCTCGACGGCGCGGATGATCGACTCCGAGCCCTTGGCCTGCTCGCGCATGGCCTTGGACACGTCGTGCGTGACCTGGTTCATCTGGGCGACCGACGAGGTGATCTGGCCCGCTGCGCGCGCCTGCTCCTGCGTCGTCTCGGCGATGTGGGTCATCAGGACGCCCGCCTGCTGGACCGCGACCACGATCTCGGTCAGGGTCTTACCGGCGGATTCGGCCAGCTTCGACCCACGCTGGATCGCCTCGTTGCCGTGCTGCGTGGAGGTGACGGCCTGAGCGGCTTCCTTCTGAATGCCCTTGATGAGCTGGGCAATCTCACCGGTTGCCTTGGCCGAGCGTTCGGCCAGTTTCCGGACCTCGTCCGCGACGACCGCGAAGCCTCGGCCGTGTTCACCGGCTCGGGCCGCCTCGATCGCGGCGTTCAGGGCCAGGAGGTTGGTCTGCTCGGCGATGTCGTCGATGACCTCGATGATGGCGCCGATTTCTGCCGAGCTCTTGCCCAGACCCTCGATGACGCCGACCACTTCGGTCATGAAGTGGTTGATCTGCGACATACCGTCGATGGTCTGTTCCACCGCCTTGCGTCCGCCTTCGGCGGTCTTGACCGCTTCCGCGGCCACGCGGTTGGCTTCCGAGACGTTCGAGGCGACCTGCTGGATGCTCGCGGCCATCTCTTCGATGGCAGCCGAGGTATCCTGCACCGTCTGAGCGAGCGTGTCGGCGTTTCCGGCGGTCGTCTGGATCGAGACGGCCATCTGGGCGATCGAGCTGGAGGTCTCTTCGACCGACACGGCCAGGGCGTTCGAGTTGGCCGAGACTTCCTGCACGGAGGCAGCCATCTCTTCCATCGAGCTGGACGTCTCACCGGACGCCGTCGCCTGGATGTTGGCGCTGGCGCTCAGTTCCTCGGTCGAGGCCGAGATCTGCTCCGAACCCTGGGCCACGACGTTGGCGGCCTCGCGGACCCGACCGATCACCTCGCGGAGACGACCGAGCATCTCGCCGAAGGTGTTGGCCATCTCGCCCAGTTCATCCGAGCTGTTGTCGGAGATCT
>JBIIHZ010000356.1:0-2952 GCA_044235265.1 Candidatus Sericytochromatia bacterium | reverse complement strand
AACCACGATCCCCGCACGTACGAGTTGCAGACCCTCTACGCCCTGCAGGCGACCAACTTCTACTCGATGATGCCCGGACAGCTCCCCGAGCATCTCGAACGCATCCTCGAGGATTGCCGCCAGCAGCGCAGCAACGGCCCCCTGGAGGCGGCGATCGCGAACCTCCGGGGCGGCCTAGGCGGGAGCCTGGCCGGGGGGCTCCCGTGAGGACGTGGCAGGGCATCTGGTTCACGGCGGCGATCGCCGTCTTCGCGTGGTTCGTGGCCACCGAACTCGTGTGGCTCCTGCCGGCGAGCCACGAGCCGGGACTGGTTCGCCCGCTCGTGACGGGCGGGATCTTCGGGGCCCTGATGGGGGGCCTGCTCGGTCTGATCGAGATCGGGCTGCTCGATGCCGACCTGCTGTCCCAGCCCATCCACTGGCTCGAAAAGACCTTGCAGGGGCTGGTCCTGGGCGCCGTGCTCGGAGCCGGCGCCTTCGCCCTCGCGGACACGGTCTTCGCGGCCTCACATTACGCCCCCTGGGCACGAGCCCTGCAGTGGGTGGGGGCCGGAGCCGCCCTCGGCGCGGTGGAGGGAGTCAAGGCGAGCTCCTGGAAGCGCGCCATGACGGCGATCGCCGGGGCGGCAATCGGAGCCATCCTCGGGAGCGGGTGCATCGGCATCGCCCCCTATCTCGTGAACCACCACGAGGAAGCTCTGAGCATCCTGGCCGTGAAGGGGCTCTCGCTGGCCGTGTTCGGCGGCTTGCTGGGCCTCGGGATGGCCCTGTCGCTCACGCTCAGTCGCGAGGCCAGCCTGACGGTTCTCGCGGCCCCGCTGCCCAAGCAGCTCGATCAGTCGTTTCCCGTCGGGAGCCACGGCCCCCAGGAGACGCTCGGCTCCCTGAAGGCGACCTGGACCCTCACGGGAGACCCTTCCATCCAGCACCGGCATGCCATGCTCGCACGCAAGGGCAGCGGCTACGTCATCCATCCGCTGGAGGAGGCGACGGTCGACGTCAGCCTTGAGCCGCTCGAGGCTTCCGAGCTCGATCGGATCCACGACCTTCCCTTCCAGACCCTCGCCGACCCCACGGACCACCACGAGTTGCGCCACGGCGATATCCTGCGCCTGGGGAGCGGCACCTACCTGTATTTCGAGTACCGACGGTTGCAGGAGGCCACGGCGGCGGCCCGAGGCTTGCTGCCCTGGGTCCTCGCCCTCTCGAGCCTGCTGGCCGGGACCCCGGCCTGGGCCCGCCTGCCCGACATGCAAGCCCCCCACGTGCTGGTCCAGGACGTACGTCCCCTGGACTTTCCGCGCATGGAAGCGGACGTGCTCGTCCTCGACGGGGGCGAGCCCATCAACGGCCTCGCCCCGGAAGACTTCCGGGTCCAGGTGGACGAGTACCCGGTCCAGAAGGCGACGGGGCTCTCCCTGGCCGCCAGCGAACCCGGGACCAACTACATCGCCCTCGTGCTGGACCGCTCGGGGAGCATGCGGTTCCCCTCGGGCCCCCGGGAAAAAACCAGCCGGCTGGAAGCCGCCAAGGCCGCGGCGCACGCCTTCGTGAATCAGATGGGCCCGCAGGACCAGGCCGCCCTTTTCAGCTTCGATCAAGAAGTCCAGGTGGGAACCTTCACGCGCTCGCACGAGGAGTTACACGCCCAGATCGACGCCGTCGAGATGCGCAACCACTACTCGGGGATGACGAACCTGCTGGACGGCGTGGGAGAGGCGTGCGACGCCCTGAAGCGCCTGGGAGACGGGGATCCGTTGGCCCGACTCTCGGTCGTGGCTCTCACGGATGGTGCCCACAACGTGAAGGCCGAACACGACGAGGCCGAGATCGGTCAGGTCGTCCGCGCGGCGAAAATCCCGCTCTACACGGTGGGCTTCGGCGCCCAGGGCAAGCAGAAGGCGAAGCGTGGCCAGGATTTCGTCGATGTCGACCGGATGATCCGCCTCGGAGAACGGGAGAGTCGCGGCCACTACTACCCCGCCGTGAACGGCGAAGAACTGAACCAGGCCTTCGATCGGATCCTGCGGGCGATCCAGGGCCAGTACCGCCTCGAGTTCACCTTGCCGATGGCCGAACCCGACGACTACGGTCACACGGTGACGATCGGACTGGAGGGCCTGAAGGCCGAGACCTCGACCGACTTCACCAATCCCCTGCCCGACCTGCCGGGAACGTGGCCCCTGCGCCTCGGCATCAACCTGACCGTGGTGGTCCTTCTGGGGGGGCTGGGCTTCCTGACGGGCCCGTGGTCCCGGTTCATCGAGCACGCCTTCCGGCCGACCGAGAAACCCGGTTCGCTGCGCGAGGTGGCCAGTGCCGTCTGGCACGAGCCGGAAGGTCGGTTCGCGCCCCCGAGGCCTCCCCGCAAGGAAACGAACCCGCCGCCCGCGGCAGAAGTGACAACACCCCGACCCGAGGGAAGCCCGGATGCGGCCCCCGGGTCCCCGCGGCCGCCCCGCAGCAAGGTCGTGAAGTCCATCCGTCCCGTCGATCCGGAGAAACAGTCATGACCCACTCCCCGGAAACCGCAGGCCCCGCGGAACCCGATCGCTATGCCCGCTTGCGCCTGATCCCGTGGTGGAGCCAGGAGGTCCTGAGAAACGCGACCGTCGCCGTCGTGGGAGTGGGGGCCGTGGGCAACGAAGTGGTCAAGAACCTCGCCCTGATGGGCGTGGGGCGGCTGATCCTGCTCGACAGGGACACGATCGAACTCACGAATCTCACGCGCTCGGTGCTTTTCCGGCGCGAGGACGTCGGCCAGCCCAAGACGGAGGTCGCTGCCCGGCGTGCCCGCGAGCTCGATCCATCCGTCGAGACGATCGCCCTCACGGGAGATCTCGCGGACCTCGGCGTGGCCGCCCTCGCCGGGGCGGACGTGATCATCGGCTGCGTGGACAGCCTCTACGGCCGCATCCTCCTGAACCGCTACGCGGCCTGGCTGGGCGTGCC
>JBIIHZ010000355.1:0-2955 GCA_044235265.1 Candidatus Sericytochromatia bacterium | reverse complement strand
GTCCGAGGGCGTCCTCGAGCGTGAGGGCCTCGTTCATGGGGGGGACGATCGCCAGCAAAGGCAAGATGGGCCAGGCTTTCCGGCGGGTCACGGGGGGCCTCCTCGGGATCATCTGGCGCCGCGGCGCCGCAGCAGGGCCGGCAGCGTGCGCAGGAGCAGCCGCAGGTCCCACCAGGCGTCACGACCCGTCGCATACAGGGCGTCCAGGGCGAGCCGCTCGACCTCGTCGAGATCCGAGCGACCGTGGGTCTGCCAGAGACCCGTGATGCCCGCGGGCCCCTCGAAACGCTTGCGCTGCCAGGGTTCGAGAAGTTCCCGCGCCTCGTAGAGCGGCAAGGGGCGATTGCCGACCAGGCGCAGCTCCCCCCGCATGACGTTCAAGAGCTGGGGCAACTCGTCGAGACTCGTACGCCGCAACCAGGTCCCGAGCCGGGTGATGCGCGGGTCGTGTTCCGGCTTGACGAAGGTGCCACCCTGCCGGGCTCGCAACTCGGCACCCAGTCGTTCGGCATCCAGGCGCATCGTGCGGAACTTGAACAGCGGGAAGATCCGGGCGCGGCCGAGGCGCGGCCCCCCGGCCCTCAGCTGCGTGAACAGGACGGGCCCGGGATCGTCGAGCCAGATGGCCAGGGCGACCAGGGCCAGCAGGGGAGAGAGCAAGGTCAGCGCCAGGAGGGCCATCGCGCGCTGGCTGAGGGGAACCCGGGGGTCGAGCCCCGGAACCGGCGCCAGTTCGTCCGGATGGGCCCAGACGGGCCCCGATTGCCAGCTCCCGCGCGTCCCCAGCAGCCTCCCGTGCCAGGTCGTCCCGGGCCCCACCCGCGTGAAGGCTCCGACGAGGGTCTCGCGGAGCACCGCCCCGCGCCCTATGCAGGATCCGGCTCCCACGAGGACATGGGGGCCGAGGCGCGCATCGGGCCCCACGATCACACCGGGCTCGAGCCACACGGGCTCCTGAAGATGAGCCGACGGATGAACCCGGGCACCGGCCCCCACGTGTCGCGTCGGCGGCAAGCGCTCCAGGGTCGCCAGACGATACGCGTCGGGATCCCTCAGGTCGACCGCGTCTTCCGGGACCTCGAAGCGACCCGGCAACCCGGAGAGCCAGTGCAGGCACGCCTCACGAGGATCCGGGGCGGGATCGGGCGCGATCGCCTCGCGAGTCCGGGCAAGACCTGTCCAGGCTCCGGATGCCGCGCTCACGATCCGCAACCCGGGCTCGGGTCGCGGACCCGTCGCCGCGAGCAACCGGACGAGATCGACCGGAGGCACCCGGGCGAGATCCCACCACCACACCTCTCCCGAGATCCAGGGCTCCAGGTGAGGCATCCAGTCCTCCTCCCGGGCGACCCACGTGAAATGGAGGTCGAGCCCCGACGGCGCCTCCCGGAGCGCGGCTGCCTCTCGGAGCGCGGCCCCGGGACCGTTCAAGAGGAGCACCACCCGGCCGGGGGCCGTATCCGCCACCCGGGCGAGCGCATGCCCCAGCCAGGTCCCCGCCGGTCCAGGCATGGGACCTGCAGGCCACCCGAGCTCCGAGAGCCGGGGGTCATCGACCGGAGGCAGCAGGATCCACGTGGTCACGATCGCCTCCAGGTGTCCCGAACGGGACGAGCGCATGCAACTCGGCACGGGAAAGCCAGCGGCGGGCCTCGCGATGCAGGCCCGTGACCCGGGGTGCGGCACCCCGACGACGGGCCCTCGCACAGAGGCTCGCCAGGCGCGCGAGCGACAGGGCGTCCCGGGCGCCCAGACGCGAGGCATCGAGCTCCCAGGCCCGGACCCCTCGCTCGACGAGCCTTTCCTGCAGCCGCTCGAGCTGGCGGCGCGCGGTCTCGTCGAGGAGTCGGGGAACCTCGAGGCGCACGTGATCACGCCACCAGGAACAGGCCGGTGCCCGTCGCCGGGGACGTCTCGATTCCGGTTCGGTCATGCGGATCCTCCCCATCACCGGGATGATGACCGGAGGGACCGGGACCGGTCCTCGTCACGGGCGACGAAGCTCCCGGGCGCGCGGCGCTTGCGCTAGAATGAAGCGTTTCCCGGCATCCTCGAGGGGCCATGTCCGAGACACCGGACTACTACCAGATCCTGCAGGTGCATCCCGAGGCGGATCCCCTGGTCATCAAGAAGGCCTACCGGACGCTCATGGTCGCCGGTGGGCATCCTGACCATGGCGGTCAAGACTCGCGGGCCAGGCGGCTCACGGAAGCCTACGAGGTGCTGACGAACCCCGAGAGGCGTCGGGCCTATGACCGCGAACGCCGCAAGGCCGGGCGGGCCGATGCCGGGGTCCAGGTCATCACGCTCTGTCCGCACTGCGGGGTCCAGAACCGGATCTCGAGCCGCACCAAGCTCCTGGTCGCGAAGTGCGGCGACTGCGGCCGGCCTCTCGGTCGGGTCAAGCTGCCCCCGACCCGCCTGCAACGCCGGCTCCGGATCTTCAGCCTGGTGATGGGGTCAGCCCTGCTGCTGTTCGCCCTCGGATGGGGCGGGACCCAGACCTGGAAGGCCCTCCGAGATCCGCTGCGGCTCGCCTCGGCGCTCGAACGGCAGGATCGCGTCTCCGAGGCGATCGCCCTGCTCCGGGAAACCCTGGGACGAGACCCCGACTCTGCCGGGGCCTGGACCCTGCTGGCCCGCGACCTCGCCTGGCAGCACCGCGATCGCGAGGCGGCCGAGGCCTGCGAGCGTCGCGTGAACCTCGAACCCAGGAGCGCGGCTGCCTGGCTCGCCCTGGGACGCGCCCGCTCGCGGTGTGGCGACTGGTCGATGGCCACGACGGCCCTCGAGCATGCCCGCAAGCTCTCGCCGTCCGAGCCGGAGATCCTGCTGGCGCTGGCCGAGGTCTTCCAGCGCAGCAACCGGGCGCCGGAGGCCGTCAAGGTGCTGCAGGCCGCCGCCCGGATGGCCTCGCGTGACGGCGAGGTCTGGTTTCGCCTCGGGCGCGCCCTG